>SCUP01000165.1 GCA_004297665.1 Nitrosarchaeum sp.
CATATCAGAAACATTCACTATCATGGTTCCAACGCAATGGTACTTTTGGCAATTTTACACATGTACTATCAATATTTTAGTGGAAGGTACAAAATTAGAAATGAAGTTTTATGGGCTACTGGAGTTATACTTGGAACAGTTACAATTTTAGAAGCATTTACTGGTTACGATGTTATCTTTAGTGAAAGGGCAGAACTTGCAATCAGTATTGCTGCATCTCTTACCACTTCGATTCCTGTAGCTGGACCAACTATTCGTGATGCAATGTTTGGTAGCGGGTTTTCAGACTTTGTATTGAGATTCTATGCACAACATGTCTTTGTCTTACCACTAGTGATGCTTGGATTAATGGCGGTTCACTTTCCACGATTCTTGGTATTTGATGTACCTATGGTAATGGCAATTGGTGGAGCTATTCTGCTTACAGGTGGAGTATTTCCAATTGATATGGGATTCAAGTTTGAACCTACAGTACCACCTGGCATTACTGTACCTGAATGGTATCTTACAGGATTGTACGCATTTTTGAGAACACAATATGACAAGTTTGTTACAGGTGTACTTTGGCCTGGAATTTTCATAGCATCATTTTTGCTCATTCCATTTATTGATAGATACAAAAAATTCTCATGGAAAGATCGTCCAATAATTACTGCATTTGGTATTACTGGTCTAGCTCAAATTATGGTTACGACATACTGGGGATTCTATATCCCATCTGACACTACTATTCCTCTTGTAGAGCGTTTGGTAATTGATCCAGTGTTTCTATATACAGTGATGATTTTGCTTGTTCCACTAGGATTTGGATTCTCATATATGATGATCAAGCTTGCAAAAGAATCTGAAAGAAAAGCCAAACTTGCAAAAGAAAAGGGACCAAAGAAAGTAGCAACAATTAATCTCTCACAAAAATGGATAAATTGGCTAATTGTTGCATTATTGGCATTTCAAGTATTTCTAAACATTGCAGCTTATAATGCAGCCTTGACTGGAATGAAAAATATTTCATTATTCTTTATAGGTCTTATCTTGATAGTCTTTGCAGGCTTCTTCCATGTTTACAGATATGGATTAAATCAAGCAAAGAATGCACCTCCACCACCACCGGTACCAATACATGAAGACAAACCAAAGGAGTTGGAATCACAAATTCCAAATGCTGGTAAACTTCCAGAAAGCCAATCTTCAGATACTAAAAAAGAAACAAAAGAAATTGTACAACAAATTCCAGCTCCAAAAGTTCAAGCAGATTTAGGAGTTGACACTAACAAAATTTCAGATTTTGGTTCTTCAGATCTAAAAAAACCATAGTCTTTTTAAAATTGTAAAAAAGCTTTATAAGAACTCTTTAGACCTAAAAAAATCATTGAGCGCAACATCAAGTCATGCATATGGTATAGGAATTATGGCAATAATTATTGGCTCATCAGTAGGTGTTGTTTACTACACATCATTTTATCTTCCAGAATCTTTGGCAAAACCTTCCGTAGATGAACATATTTTGCATCCAGTTGAAGAAAAGATTATTGAAATAATTGAAGGCTCTGCAAGTTCTGCACAACAAGATAATTTTGTACCAAAATTAGTTAACATTCAATTAGGAATTGATAATCTTGTAATCTGGAAAAATATTGATACTACTGCACACACAGTTACTCCTGATCATAGGGCTGAAGACTCTTACAGCGGTGTATTTGGTTCCCAAGGTGTTATAAAACCTGGATATGACTATGAATTTCTCTTTACAGAACCGGCGATAATAGAATATCACTGTGAACCACATCCTTGGATGAAGGGTAAATTGGAAATTACAAAACAAAGATTCTAGATAGAATATTTTGCAAAAATTATTTTACTTTCAATTTCTTTATGCTGCTCAATAATTGATGCTCGAAATTTTATCTCATAAACTTGTTTTGGTTCAAATCCTATCGATGCGGTAAACTCTGCCTTGTTTTCATGCATGATGTCTTTGTTAATGAATAATCTTGAAACATTTTGGGAAATTTTCTTTCCATTATATGATTTGTAGATAATATGTTCATTGGAATCTAAAATCTGTGTATTAATTACAACTCCATCATATCGTCCTGGATATGATACAACAATTGTTCCTCTAATCTCGGAATTTGGGTGAATCTCTTTTGGCTCCAAGCTAAATTCAATATCTGTCACGTAAACAACGTCACTGAGTTAGAATAAATAATTTTGTTAAAACGGGCCGGGAGGGCTTCGATCCCTCGATCACTGGATTAGAAGTCCAGCACTCTATCCAAGCTGAGCTACCAGCCCAAGAATCTGAAAATTAATTGTCATTTTAAGGGTTTACAACCATTTTTTCTGGTAATTTTCTCTTTCCATTTTAAACAAAAATTGCTGTGCATACCCAGCATAAGGTCCAAAATGCTTTACAATTTTTTCATGTAGTGTATTGTATTGTTTTTCTGTAATTGATTTTGTTTTTAGTTCAAATTTTTCTAAATAATATTTCTTTAAAATTCTAATCATCCATCTATCTAATGGGAATGCTTCTAGTTTATCTAGTGAAAACAACAAAATACAATCTGCAACTTTATTTCCTATTCCTGGAACAGTTAGAATTGTTTCTTTTGCATTTTGATAGTTAGATTTTTTTAGCTGATCAAAATCTATCTGTCTTGACTCAACCATTTTTGCTGCATCTATTATGAATTTTGCTCTATATCCAACACCGCAATTTTGAATTTCTTGTATAGTTGCATTTGCAATTTTTTTTGGTTCTGGAAACATGTAAAATTCTTTATTGTCAAATTGAATCTTTTTTCCAAATTTTATTGAAATCTTTTCTAAACTTGATTTAATTTTCTGAATATTGGAGTTTGAAGAAACAATAAATGATATGAAGCATTGAAATGGATCCTGTCTTATTAATCTCAACCCAAGATATTTTTTTACAGCAATTTTAGTTGTTTTATCTTTTGAAATTGACTTGATTATTTCTTCCATATCGTCAATCTTTCTAAAAAAATCATATTTTTTCTTAGAATATGACGTGATTTTTCCTAAATTGTTTACCTTTAAAATATCTTGACCGTTGATGCCATACCAAAACTCTTTTTGTTTTGTCCAAAGAAAGACTTGTCCGCTATTAATTGTATTTTCTAAGTTAATTATACTATAATCTATCATTTCAGATAGATATCACTTCATTTACATCTGGAGCGTGAGCCTCTAGACCAAACTTTTCGTGAATTTCTTGGGCAAATTTCTTACATGATTCTGTATCTCCATGAACTGTTAGAACTCTAGGGTTGCCTTTAATTTTTTTAACTACTTCAAAAAGTTCATTTCTATCTGCATGTCCTGAAAATTCAAACTGTTTTACTTCTGCAGCAACCCTTAGTTCTTTTCCTCTAGTGGCTACTTTTCCTGTATCTAGTAATTTTTTTCCTGGAGTGCCCTCTCCTTGATACGACACAAGTGCTATTCCGTTTTTACTGTCAAATGAAAGTTCTTGCAAATAATATGTTGCATTTCCTCCTACTAGCATTCCAGCTGGAGAGATAACAACGCAAGGTTCCTCTATTGCATGTTTTCTTTTTTCATGATCTTTGATAGCAACTGCTTCATTGATGGCATCTGCAAACACTTTTGGATCTCTTAGATAATCTGGATGATTAAACATTATTTCA
>SCUP01000166.1 GCA_004297665.1 Nitrosarchaeum sp.
GGAGATAGCACTCGTTTGTAGTTTCACACCCAGGAGCTCCTACACCTTGTGGAATTGAAACCATATGAGTAATTGGAAGTACAGGCATTTCAGATACAGCAGGAGTTGACTCTCCAGATTTTGTGGCACTAACAGAATAACTTACAGTAAATTCAGTAGTGTTTTTTGTGTGTAGTGCAAGTGCGTTTCCTGAAAACTCCCAAGAGCCCATTGCATTTGCAGGATCAACAAAAGTCATCTCAAAAATGGTGCTACCATCTACAGTCCAAGTTTTTTCTGGATGTTCATCAGGACCAATTGGACCTCTCAGTGAAATTAGTTGAATTGGTTCAGATGCGGAATAGGAAATCAATCCAGAATAAACATCACTTGAGGGAGCCAAGATAACTGCAATTTGATGAGATTCATGTCCAATTCCTGGGTCTTGCACTGATTGCATAGTACCGGTAAACACAGAATCTGAAATTGCTTTTTCTTCGTATTCCACCATATAATCAACAGTGAATGGTTTGGTTTTCTTTGTATGCACTGATACAGCATTGCCAGCAAATTTCCATTCTCCCTGTGCATTATCTGGATTAACAAATGTTAATGCATATTTTGTTACTCCATCTGGAGTCCAAGTTGCTTGCCCTTTTGCTTCTCCATCTGCTAGTGGACCATGCAAAGTAATTAGTTGAATTGGCTCTGATGCATCATAGTGTAGTGTTCCAGAATAAACTTTGTCAGATAACGGCAAAATAGTTACAGATTGATGAGATTCATGTCCAATTCCTGGATGTTGCATAGATTCCATTCGTTGCCAACCTTCTGCAAGTGGTTTTTCAACAACACATCCACCTGTATAATCAAGTTCAGTTCCTGCTGCATTTAGCGTACACATATTACCATAAGTCACACCATCAATACCACAAACTGGAACATACTCTTTTGTACAAGCAACTGGTTTTACCGGAATTCCTGCAAGATATCCAGGATCAATTGCAATCATAACCAAACTAATTGCAACCAAAACACCAACTGCAATAATAATTCCAACTGTAAAATTCATCTTATCCACCTGTTAGTTTTGCAAACTTTTCATTCTTGCTTAATTTTTCCATAAATTCAATATTAGATAACGCAACCACGGCAGACTCTACTACTGGTCTATCAGGATCGTTTAATGCTTTTTCTAAAACAGCTTTTGCCTCTTTTGAGCCAATCACACCAAGTGCAATGGCTGCCTCATGTCTTACAAACATACTAGGGTCATGCAACGTTGCATCTGCAAGTGCAGGTATACAACTAGAAAGGCACATTTGACCTAGTGAAAATGCGGCCTCATGTCTTACAAGTTCATTTATATCGTTTTTTAGAACTTGCGCAACATGTGCAACTTTGTCTTCACCTCCAAAATCAACTAAAATGCAAGTAGCACGAGTTCGCACTACATAATCCGGATGAGTTAAAAGATTTACAAAATATGCAGTGTCTTTTTTTTCATATTTTACCTCCATTTCTGCAAAAAGATCTAATCTGCTTTGAGTTACAGCCTGCATTTTGTTTTCAGATTTTTTATATCCTATATTAGGTTACCCGAAAGATTCAAAAATTTTGCATAGCGTTATCTATTTAATGGAAAAAAAATCAACATGGTATAATGAGTGCAGTAATAGGACAAAAAGCACCAAATTTTGAAGTATCTGATTGGGTTCAAGGAGCCCCAACAAACTTTGATCAGGAAAAAGATCATATTGTTTTAGTAGAGGTATTTCAGGTGAATTGTCCTGGTTGTTTTATGCATGCACTTCCTGAAGCAATTAAGATCTACAACAAATACAAAGATGACGGGGTACGCGTAATAGGAATTGCCACTGCATTTGAGGATTATGATAAAAATACTTTGGGCAATCTAAAGATGCTAGTTGAGACAGGCGAGGTAGTAGGTGAAACAAAAAATGCATTATCAATGTACGGACAGCTGCAACAAGGTAACAAACTACCATATAAAATTCCATTTCCTCTTGCAATGGACAAACTAACTAAAACGGATGGCAAAGTAAGCGAGGATAAAATATTACAATTCATTTATGGGCAAATTCCAGAATTTGATTCCCAGCCAGAAGAATATAGAAAACAAATCATTCAAAGAGTCAGAGACTATATGAAAACAAAAGAATATTCAGCAGAGACATTTGAAAAATTTGCACTACAAGGAACACCATCTATGTTACTAGTAGATAGAAAAGGAATCCTAAGGGATGTCTCTTTTGGACAATCAGGCAATGTTGAAGCAATGATTCAAAAACTGCTAAACGAATAAGATTAATTATTTTTATTATTTTTTCCAGGTTTTTTGTCTTTTGGCATTGATATTTTTTTTACAGTTTTTGCATGTTTGTTTTCAAGAAGGTCTATTGCTTTTTGATTTGACAAAGTCCATGCTTTAAACATCTGTTGAAAGACATCGTTTAGCTGTTTGTTCTCAGAATTACCAATCTTCAGCTTGTAAGATTCCCAAGCCTGAACAATAGATTTGTTGCTTTTCTTAAGAAATGCTAATGCTTCTTTTTCTCCCAATAGATCATGTTTTAAAACACTAGTATTTTAGCAAATATCTAATAAAAAACAAGTATTGCAGATAACACTGCAACAATACAAAATCCACCAATTAATGCAACTTTTACATTATCCATAAATTTTATTTACACAAATAAAATAAAAACAAATCTCAATTTAGAATCTATTTGTTTATTATAATTTTGTGACATGTACAAAAACAGTTGATGTGTTTTAGATTTTTGGTAATTCTAGATGCGCAATCTTCTGTATGTTTCACAAGAAAAAACATGTTAGATTTTAACTTAAGTTTTTAGGAATTAAAATCAACACTACCAAGATGAGACATTAAACAGTATCAACATTATTCCATAAAATGCCACAAGACCAACAATAATAGCAATGACACCTTTGGTGGAATTTTTCATGAGTGAAAATACATAAAATAATGCAAACTTAAGGATTTAGGAAATAGAGTTTAGAATTTCTTTCTAATTGTATGAATTACTATTCCAGGAGCTACAAAATACATTCCAATATTCAATAGAATCAGACTAATTCCATACCCTAGGACACTAAATTCTGAATCAATATCAGCATAGTTTAGAATGGAAAGTGAACTAATCATGGGAGTTATCAGGATCTTTACTGCTTCTTTGAATAGTGGATTTTCACGTTCATAGTCAGCAATAGTTGGACTAAATGAATAGTACAAATAATTAAATGAACTCATAAATGATTTTCCTGATTCTGTTTGGAGTAATTGATTATCACGTAATTCTCGTAGTTGTTGCACTTGTGGAGCTAATTCACTACCATACGTTGCAGTAGCAATTAGGCATCCACCTGTTTTATCTTGGGATTTATTTTCATTAAGCAATTGGTTTTCAATTGAGGTTTGATTTAGTCCTTGCAAATAGTCAGTTCCAATAATTTCTATTTTGTTATTACCAGAGCCTGTAAAATTTAGTGTAATAAATGAAATATTATCATTAAGTTTTATTGTTGGAAGATATTCTTCTCCATTAATATAAAAAGTAAAATTTCCACTCAAAAGAGTTTGTGGAAGATACACCTCACCTAAATTATTTTCAAGATTGCTAGAAACATAAAGGGTTAAGCGTTTTTGTTCTTCATCAAATTCAAAATCCTGTATGTCAAAGTTTGCAACAGTTTCAATTTCAAATGTATATCCACCAGTTTTCACATCTAATCTATTTACAAGTCCAGTTTTATCAGATAGTTGACCAAATGCAGGTGTAATTACTAAAAGTAAAAGAAATGAAATGAATAATTTTGATTTCAATTTATGCAGTTATCTGAGGCATTCTTTGTCGTAATTCTTTGTCTTGTGCAATTCTTGGATGCATTGGATCTGCCAAGATAACTTCAAACCAGTAATGCATACCGTCTTTGTAGACAAAGTATGAACCCAAAAGTTTCATGTTAGGATATCTTTGTAGTACTCTTCTTACTGCAACTGTCTTCATGTCATCATCTGCCTTGATTCTGGTAACACCGAGATGTTTTGGTCTTCTACCAGCAACTGGTCTTTGTTTTCGCATACCACCAGTACCAACTCTCATTCTAACAACAACTATGCCTTGTTTTGCCTTGTAGCCTAATCTTCGTGCTCTCTGCAAACGACTTGGCCTATCTATTCTAATAACGGCATTTTCTTTACGCCATTGTACTATTCTCTCTCTGATTTCAGGAGTATTTTCTTTCCATAGTTTGATCCAAGTTTTGTCTTGTATACTAGGCATATCGATTTTAATAAAATCCCCTTTAATAACTGTAAATCGTCAAATGAACCTAAAACACTAAAGAATCAAAATGTTCCTTGAGTGGCGCTCACAAAGCACACACTCAAAGAGTTTATCTCCGCAGAAAACTCGATAAATAAAATCCCGCTTAGTCATTAAAAAGCATTCCTGAGCATAGATTTGAGATTTTTATTAAGTAATCACAAAGCAATGAAAGTGAAAACAAGGCAGTGTTTGCTTATCATGGTGTTAGTAATTTTCAGCGCAGCATTATTGCCAAGTGTTTACGCCACATCTGTTGAAATTTTAATGGAAAAGACTACTTTTAGATACTGTGAAAAATTATTTTACACCATACAAGTTTCAGAAGTTACAGGAGAATCTGCAGTTATTCACATCAGAGATCAAACAGGTAAATCAAGTAGTGCAATCCCAATTCCAATATCTAATCTGCAAAATCCAATTCCATCAATGATTCCCTTTGAGGCAGAAATTTTTCCAGTAGGCAAATATTTCATAGATATTGAATATTCTGGTGCAAAAAATAGCACGGAATTTGAATTAATTGATTCAGAAAATATCTGCATTCCCACAACTATGAAACAAGTTGCATTTAGTTGGATTAATGACAAAATGTCAGATGGGTTTTTCATAGATGCAATAAATAAATTTGTAGATAAAAACATAATCAGCATACCAGATAAAATAAATGAAAAAAATCTTGATGGCATACACATTCCAAAATGGATAAAAAATATAGTTGGATGGTGGCTTGAAGATAAAATTTCAGATAATGAATTTTCTCAGGCAATTCAATACCTAATCAATAAAGAGATTATTGTAATTTAAAAATAAACATACTAACTAGAATAGATTTTAATGAGGAATTTTTTACTAATATTAAATTATTTTTTTGCTCTTACTTGCTTTTGACATTATAGCCAAGACAAGTCCAATAACACCTGCAATGATAAATGATCCAACTAGTCCAATAATTAATTGAGTTCCCAATCCTCTAGCAGGAGCTTCAGAAGTTGGCTCAGCTACACAAACACCATCTGTGAGAACAGTGCCAGGTCCACATCTTTCATCTAAAACACAAACACCGTCTTTGAGAACTGTTCCAACACCACATTCAGTTTTTGGTTTTTCATCTGTTGGTGTTTCTTCAACTGTACATTCACCAGAATAATCTAGATCAATTTCTGCAGCATTTAATTGACATTTGTTGC
>SCUP01000167.1 GCA_004297665.1 Nitrosarchaeum sp.
CCAAAACCTAAAGACAAAAAAGATGCTTGTTTTGTAACTTTGTTGGACCGGTTGTCTAGTGGTTAGGATGACGCACTCACACTGCGTAAGGAAATATTCCCGCAAAGGTCGTGGGTTCAAATCCCATCCGGTCCACTACTATAATGTCCTTTTTTAAGTTCCAAAATCAAATAGAGAGAAAGAATGAAGATAACAAAAAAGATCAAATGATTTTGTTTCTTTAAGATTACAATAAAAAATGTGGGTTTAGCTATCTAATGTTGCCCTTAGTATCCAAGCTGTTTTTTCATGTTTTTCCATTAGTTGTGTCAGAAAGTCTTCTGTCCCTGCATCATTTGATTTGGCGCAAGATTCGATACCTTTTCGTAAGTTACGAATGACTGTTTCATGGTCTGCTAAAAGATTTGCAATCATAGTTTTTGCGATTGGATATTTTGCTGGATGTTCTTTGAGTGTTGCTGATTTAAGAAATTCATGTAATGTTGCAGGAGTTTTTCCACCCAAGGCACGTATTCTTTCTGCAACTTCATCAATGTCTTCATCTATTGCGGAATATTGGTCTTCGAATAGTTTGTGGTATTGTACAAAGTCTTCGCCAGTAACATTCCAGTGATAGTTTCTTGTTTTTGTGTACAGAACATATTGATCAGCAATAATGTTGCCTAGTATGTCAATAACTTTTTGACATGAATTTGTAGCCAATCCAATGTTTACTTTGTCCATGATTCTATTTTCAAATTATAATATACAAGGGTTACTATATTTACCAAAAATCACAATCAAGACCATAGAAAATTTAGAAAACGCTACTTAAAATTAGATAAAATAAAGATACAGTCATGAAAGCAAGATTTAATGGAAAATGTATAGAATGCGGCGAAGAAATTAAAACAGGAAAAGAGATTGTAAAAAACTCCAAGGAAAAATGGGTTCACAAGGCATGCTCTGATGTAGAAGAAAAACTGCCATAGTTAGAAAATAAGTCACAATGATACATAGGATCAATATTCAAAATTTATAAAAAAGTCATAGAATTCATATACAGACTATATCGCTTTTAGATCTAGAATATGAGTAAAAATTTTTGGCATGACATAGAAACAGGTGCAGATATTCCAGAGATAGTCAATGTAATAGTAGAAATTCCAAAAGGATCAATGAACAAATACGAATATGATAAAAAACACAACATGATAAAACTAGATAGAGTGTTGTTTTCACCATTTCATTATCCAGGCGACTATGGCCTTATTCCTCAAACATTATCTGAGGATGGAGATCCGCTTGATGCACTTGTATTAGTAACAAATCCCACATATCCAGGAATACTAATTGAGGCAAGACCAATTGGAGTACTACAAATGAAAGATGATGAAAAATCAGATGATAAAATTATCTGTGTTTCAATAAATGATCCAAGATATCTTCACACCGTAGACATTACAGATATGGAAGACCATTACCGCTCAGAGATTGGGCATTTTTTCCAAGTTTACAAAGACTTGGAAGGAAAAAAAGTGGAGATTTTAGGATGGAAAGGATCCAAAGAAGCAAAAGGAATCATAGTGGAAGCTGTCAAAAGATACAAAGACACTTTGAAAAAATACTAGGAGTGTAGTATTTAATTAAAATAATGATGCATTTTTTAATAGTTGCAAAATAAGACAGTCAGATGTCAGAGTATAAGCTTGACAAATGGGATCTATCAGAGCTAGCAAAAGATCCAAAGAGTCCTGCATTTCAAAAACAAATTAAAGATTTAGAAGCATTGGCAAAAAAATTTGAAAAGATAAAATTAAAACTGGATCCTAAAATGCCATCAAAGAAATTCATGGATATTTTGCATGAAGTCGAAGAAATTTCTGAAAAAATGAGCAAAATTGGCGGTTATGCATCATTATCATATTCTGCAGACACACAATCAGATGAGGCTACATCTCTCATGACAAGAATGTCAAAGCTTGGATCAGAGATTTCCAATAAAATTTTATTTTTTGATTTGTGGTGGAAAATTCAAGTAGATGACAAAAATGCAAAAAGATTGATAAAAGATTCAGGGGAACTTGCAGAATATCTTAGTCACAAAAGACTATTTGCCAAGTATGCACTTTCAGAGCCGGAAGAAAAAATTATCAACACTTTGGATGTTACAGGAATTTCTGCTCTAGTAAAGCTATATGACAAGATGATTAGTGCATATGAGTACAAAATGAAGGTAGGAGGTAAAACAAAAAAGATGACGCGTGAGGAAATTACAAATTACATAAGGAGTACAAATCCAAAAATTAGAGAAACGGCATACAAGACAATCCTAACAAAATACACAGAAAATAAAGGTGTGATAGGAGAAATCTATCAAAATATTGTGTTGAATTGGAAAGATGAGGGAATTGAGATCAGAGGGTACAAATCTCCAATTTCAATGAGAAACATTGGAAATAATGTAGATGATAAAACCATAGAATCACTTCTTACAGTGTGTAAGAGAAATTCCCCAGTGTTTCAAAAATTCTTTATACAAAAAGCAAAAATGCTAAAAATGAAAAAATTACGCAGGTATGATCTATATGCCCCAGCAACAGCCAACATAAAAGAAAAAAATTACCAATACGATAAATCAGTCAAGCTTGTTTTTGAATCACTGAGAAGATTTAGCCCAAAGTTAGAAGAGTTTGCCAAAAAAGTATTCAATGAAAAACATGTGGATTCATCTATAAGAGTTGGAAAAAGAGATGGTGCGTTTTGTAGCACATTAACTCCAAAGATCACGCCATATGTTCTAGTCAACTTTACAGGAAAAACAAGAGATGTGTTCACATTGGCACATGAGTTAGGTCATGCCGTACACAGTCAAACAGCACAAGATAGATCAATTTTAGTTCAAGATGCACCGTTGCCGTTAGCAGAGACTGCATCTACTTTTTCAGAGTTGTTACTATATGACAATTTATCAGATAAAATAACAGATGATGAAAAAAAAATTATGCTTTCAGAAAAAATCGATGATCTATATGCAACAATTATGCGTCAATCATTTTTCACTATTTTTGAAGTAGCAGTACATGAACAGATTGGAAAAGGAACGACCGTCGATGAGATTTCAAAGACATACATTCAAAATCTCAAAGAACAGTTTGGCAATTCTGTTGCTGTTTCAGAAGATTTTGCAATAGAATGGAGCTGCATACCTCATTTTTACCATACACCATTTTACTGCTATGCATACTCATTTGGGAATTTACTGGCATTATCATTATTTCAAAGATATAAAAAAGAAGGAAATGATTTTGTTTCCTCATACATCAACATTCTTGCTGCTGGTGGAGCTAAAAAACCAGAAAAACTATTGGCAGAATATGGGTTTGATATCAGTTCCCAAAAGTTTTGGCAGGAGGGATTTGATTACGTTGAGAGCCAAGTGAGGGCGCTTGCAGCATTAAACTAGAATTTTTAAAACACAGATAATCAATTGTAAGGACTGTATTGTTTGTATACTTTAATTACTGATTCATGATACATTTTTCTAATATCTTCATTTGTGGATACGGCAAGCTGATTTACAAGATCAGTAGAAGTAATAATTCCTATCACTTTATCATCTTCTATAACGGGTAATTTTCGAATACCTCTAGTATGCATTAGATCAGCAACCATCCATACTGATTCATCTGGGCCTATTGCAATTAGAGGAGTGGACATAATCTGTTTTACTGGAGTTGTAATCTGATAAGCATGAGCTACGATTTTTACCGCAAAATCTCGATCAGTGATTATTCCCATTGGGATATTGTTTTCCATCACTATAATTGCGCCAACTTTTACATCTTCCATCATTTTTGCTGCTTCATTTGCAGTAATTGATGAATCTACTGCAATTACCGATTTTGTCATAATATCTCTAGATGTGATTTTAGATGCATCTGTCATTTTCAAATATAGATTAAATTTTCAGTATATAGTGACTTGGTATAATATCATGGGTGAAAATCAAATTTGAGAATGTTGTAGCATATCTTAAATTCAGTTCTTGTTTGAATTAATCATGCAAAACATAAAGAAAATCCTTGTCCCTATGGATGGCTCGAAGAATTCTATGAGAGGATTAGATGAGGCAATTTATCTTGCAAGACAATGCCACGCAATAATTACTGGTTTG
>SCUP01000168.1 GCA_004297665.1 Nitrosarchaeum sp.
GGACTATGATCGTAGTTTACTCGTAAATTTTTATTTATACTGTTTTAGAATATTTATACAACCTAAAGTAAATCTCAATGTGGCAAACGTTGAGAAGTTTAAGACCATAAGAACAGGCGAAGATTATATTCAAAGCCTGAGAGGAAGAGATCTCAAAATTTACCTTTTTGGCGAACTAGTAAAAGAACCAGTAGATCACCCAATAATTAGACCATCAATTAATGCAGTAGCTGAAACATATGACTTGGCTGTACGAGAAGAGGAACTTGCTTCTGCCAATTCATCAATTACTGGATTAAGAGTTAACAGATTTTTACATATTGCAGAAAGTGCACAGGATTTGGTTTTACAAAACAAAATGCAGAGAAAACTAGGACAAAACACTGGAACATGTTTTCAGAGATGTGTTGGAATGGATGCACTGAACTCTTTGCATTCTACCACATTTGAAATTGATGAGAAACACAAAACCAATTATCATAAACGATTTTTAGAATTTGTAAAGATGGTTCAAAAAGAAAATCTTGTCATTGGCGGTGCCATGACTGATCCTAAAGGGGACCGAAGTAAGGGACCAGCAGAGCAAGAGGATCCTGATTTGTTTACTAGAGTAGTTGCCAAAGACGATAAAGGAATCTATGTTTCAGGTGCTAAAGCACATCAGACTGGCTGCATCAACTCACATTGGATTATTCTAATGCCTACAATGCGATTAACAGAAAACGACAAAGACTGGGCTGTTGTTGGTGCAATTCCTGCAGATGCTAAAGGTGTAACTTACATCTATGGAAGACAATCATGTGACACTCGAAGCATGGAGGAAGGAACCATTGATGATGGCAATGCAAAATATGGAGGACAAGAGGCATTAATGATTTTAGATAGAGTGTTTATTCCATGGGATAAAGTGTTCATGCATGGTGAATACGAATTTGCAGCAATGCTAGTTGAACGCTTTACTTGTTATCATAGACGTAGCTATGTCTGCAAGACTGGATTAGGTGATGTCTTAATTGGCGCAGCAGCCACCATAGCTGACTATAATGGAATACCAAATGTATCTCACATTAAAGACAAACTTATTGAGATGACTCATCTTAATGAGACAATTTTTGCTGCAGGAATTGCATCATCGCACCAAGGCCACAAAATGAAATCAGGTGTATACCTTAATGATGATATGCTTGCCCAAGTTTGTAAACACAACGTAACTAGATTTCCATATGAAATTAGTAGATTAGCACAAGACATTGCAGGTGGATTGGTAGTAACGTTACCCTCTGAGAAAGACTTTAGACATCCAGTAGCAGGACCATTACTTAAAAAATATCTTAAAGGTCGAAAAGGCGTTGATGTTGAAAACAGAATGAGAGTACTTAGACTAATTGAAAACATGACAATGGGAAGAAACGCTGTTGGTTATCTTACTGAATCAATGCATGGAGCTGGTTCACCACAAGCACAAAGAATACAAATTCAGAGACAGATGCAAATTGGATACAAAAAGAATCTTGCAAAAAACCTTGCAGGAATTACAAACGACATTGAAAAACCAAATGAACAATCTGATTATTTCAACCGTGTCTTTAAGACCAAAGAATCTCTTCTCTAGTATTTCTGCAAACCAGTACTGAGCATCATACTCAAGTATACTTTTTAATTTTATAAATTAACATTGCCGGTGCTACAAAATACATTCCAATATTGAGCAAAATCACGCCAATTCCATATCCTAGTATTTCTTGCTCTGATTCAGCTGCTGACATTATAGATAATGATGATATCATTGGAGTGATTCCAATCTTTACAATTTCTTTGAATACTGGATTGTTTCTTTCCATATCGGCAATTGTAGGTGAGAATGAATAGTACAATTGGTTAAATCCAGTCATAAATGAAGTACCTATTGTAGTATTCATCACTTTGTTATCTCTGATCTCTCTGAGAAATTGTACTTGTGGAGCAAGTTCACTACCATATGTAGCAGTAGCAATCAGACAACCACCTTTGCTATTAGAACTTGCATCATCAGTAATGGTATAATTCCCAAACTCTTGTATCTCATCAAGTGTGTAGTTTTCTGATTTCTCATTTAGTTTGTCTTCTAGTTCTTTTTGCTGTTGAGATATTTCCTGTGGAATTTCTTGTGCAGAAACTGGTTTGGTATCTATTATTCCTGTTTCTGCTTCTTTTTTACTCTCTTCTATCTCTAATTGCGTGTATACTTTACTTTGTTCAATTAGTTTTTCATATCTATCAGTACCATTATACGTCCAAAGAGGATCTAAATACAAATTTGCACAAGCTCTTGATTCTATAGAATGATGATGATGTTCAAAAAAATCATCACCAGTCAATTGATACAGCTGATAGTTTTCCTCACACCATTCTATCCCGTTTTGAGTTAATCCTCCATTTGCAAAAAATGGTGTTGCTGCATATGCAGTACCAAATAATAATAGTAATGAAAGAGTAGCAAGATATTTCAAGTATGATTTTTATTTTCTAGTAATTCATAAACTATTCTACTCTTGAAACTGATAATTTCTGAGAATCCTTTTTTAGTAAATTTAGCGTTAATACACCACACAAACAGGGCGATCTAGTGCATATATTTTGAAAAAGCACTATGTGAACCTGTTTGTACTTGGAAACTTATTTTTGGTCTTCAGAATCTTTCTTTGGCTCTTCTGCTTCAGAGAGTTTACTTTCTTCGTGTTTAGAATACACATTATCTTTTTCTAGTTTGTCTAATTCTGGAATACTTGCAGATGATTCTATTTGTGAATCATTTTGATTAAATGGATCCTGCAAACTCAATTCTTTTTCATTTTTCTTTTTAGACATTTGCTTTACAACCATAATTCCTATGACAATTACAATTATGATGTAATTCATTGGAGGTTTTAACAGCTGAGTAACGTAGCCTATTTGTGGAATTGTATAGGCAACTTTACCGATATACTCTTCTTTGGTAATTGGAAAGTCTGTTCCTGGAATTGATGCTGGATTTGCATCTCCTTTTGTTCTGATTGTTTTAGGTTCATCATCAATAATTGCTGCAACTCTATGTACAATTACTCTATCATGTCCTGA
>SCUP01000021.1 GCA_004297665.1 Nitrosarchaeum sp.
ATCTAGAATTTCATAATATATTCTTGGAAGCCATATTGAGTTCCACCAAAACCCACCTGCAGTAAATTCTATAAAACGTGAATGAATAAATTGAAAGTCGGTAATACGAGAAAATGAAAAAGCAGATGCAGTAGATGGAGCAACTAGTCCAGGGAGCCCACCAATAATACTACCAGAAGAAAATCCAAATGCAGTATAAAATATATCCAAGAGAGACGCATTAGCATAGTCAATATTTCGTAATACTCGAAATACCCAAAGCCAAGAAATACTAATTACTGAAAATATACCATAAAAAAACAGATGTTTGAATAAAAATCGCATCGGGATTTGTTTTGATATGAAAAGATATCCAATCATTACCAAAAAAATAGGGTAAAGTGCAAGACCGGTTGCTTTTGTGCTAACAGCTAAGGTTGTAAAAACAACGGTAAGAATTACAAATTTGATTTTTTTTGGTTCGTTGACAAATTTAAATAAAAAGAACAAAGCAATAGTGGATAAAGTCCATAGTAATACATCTGAATTAAGCACCGCGTTTATACCAAGAAACATTGGAATTAATGAAACAAAGGCAGTAGCATATAGTGAAAGCCATCTATCATTTGGAAATACAAGTTTTGATATTTTATAGACAAACACAACAGTAATGATCCCAAAGAAAATTGAAAGTAAACGCATGGTATGGATGGTTGCAGCTATGTCAGAATAAGGAAAAACTTCTTCAATACCGTGCTGGAATCTATTCTTATCTTTAACAGGATAATCATATGTTACATTTAATCCTCCTACTTGCTGATCATGAGGATCAAGTAAATTAAAAAATATAGAATTTACAATATAGTATAGAGGTTGGCCAACATTAATGTAAAGTGAATATGTTTGATCAGGTCGTAGTTCCGAATTAAACAACCAAATGGAATATCTATAATGTGCATCTTCATCAGGACCTTCAAATGCCGGAGTTAAAATAGAATAAGATGATGAAAAAATTATGAAAACGATTATGATTAAAACAAAACAAATTTTAGGATTAAGATTAACTTTTTGTTTTTGAAAAACATTCATGTTTTTTCAAAGTTAATTTAGTTCAAATATAACTGATTCTGGATGAGACTAGATTAGTGACTGACAGATTAAATTATTTTTGAAGTTTTTTGATACTATACAACAATATTGACATTAGCAACAACAATGTACCCATGATAAGTGAGCCAACTGCAACTAGAGTTAATGGGATTGAGAAATATCTAGTATCATTAAATGCAGTTAAAACATTTAATGAGAAAACGATTCCAATAACAATTAATGCGATTCCAGGAAATCCGAGATAACGAAGGGGGCGTCTTATTGCAACTAATTCTATCAAAGACGTTATAACTTCAGTGGAATGAGAGATGGGATCTTTTGTGGATGTTTTACTGCCAGTATTATAAAGGACTGTTACTTTTTCTTCAGATATTTTCAATCCTTTTTGTGATGCTGAAATAAGAATTTCAGCGTCAGCACCAAAACCATCTGATTGAAAGTCAATTAAATCAATGGCTTTTTTGGAATATGCACGAAAACCACTTTGAGTATCACGGAATGGTAATTCTGCAGCTAAATTAGTCATCTTGTCTAATACCTTATTACCGAATTTTCTATATGCAGGCATTTCATCAGTATCATCAAATCTATATCCTATTACAATATCAGATTTTTTTTCAATAATCGGACAAATTAGTTTAGGAATCTCTTCTGGCAGAAATTGTCCATCTCCATCTATTGTCACTATTAAATCAGCAGTTGAATTTTTTATATAATTAAAAAGAGATTTGATAGCAGCACCCTTACCAAGGTTTTTTTTATGTTTGATAACAACAACGCCTGTAGATTTAGCAATATTGAATGTATTATCAGTAGAGCCATCATCACAAACTACAATTTCATCAACATATTTTTTAGTTCTATTGATAAGATCAAGAATTTTTGACTCTTCATTATATGCTGGAATACATGCTATTTTATTCACAACACAGAATAATACCATGAAGATAAATTGTTTGCTTTTTAGACAAAAGCACAGAGAGTGTTATAAGTCCAGTATCTTTTAATTCTTCACAAAGAGTTTGAAAATATGAAAATTATTGTAACTGGAGGTGCAGGATTTGTTGGCTCACATTTAGTTGAGCTATTGATATCAAAAAATCATTTTCCAATAATTGTAGATAATCTTAATTCGGGCAATTATAAACATATAAAAAAATTTGTGAATTCGGGTAAAGCTGAATTCCATAAAATT
>SCUP01000169.1 GCA_004297665.1 Nitrosarchaeum sp.
GTTCGATGAAACAATAAATAAAATCAAAAATTCCAATTCTATTATGAGCTGTATTTTTTGTGATATATTATCTGGAATTAGATCTGGCTATATTCTATATGAGGATGCATCACATGTTGCATTTTTGGACAAATATCCAATAGATGTTGGTCATTGTTTGGTGGTTCCAAAAGAACATCATGAAAGAATAACTGATATGGATTCTAAAGCAGTAGGGGACTTGTTTTCAATTGTTCCGAAAATAGCAAATGCAGTTTTAACTGCCACAGGTGCAGATGCATTTAGTCTTGGACAAAATAATGGTCGAGCTGCAAAACAGATTATTCCACATGTTCATATCCATATAATTCCACGATATAATCACAAAGGAACGATTTGGACAAAGCGTTCGATATCAAATGACGAAGAACTTCTCACACTAGCAAAAAAAATTAAAGAATTGCTTATTTAGCATGTCCTGGATTGTATCGAAGAATTGCTCCCACTTTGCCCAAGCTTGATAACATAACTCCGTGTTCTGCACTTCCTGATACTACTTCTAATCTGCTTCCTGTTTTTGCTGTGAGTAATTCTAAATAATCTACAATATCTTGTTCATTTGCTTCTACTTCCATTGAATTGCAACCCGGACAAGGACTGTTTGTAAATTTTGTCTTTTTTGGAATGACATCTCGTCTTTCAACAATTTCCTCTTGAATATGTTGACATCTGCGGCATTTTCCTTCAACTCGATTTAAGTTTGTATCATCTGTAATGATTAGTATTTTCACTACATTGTTTTTAAGAAGATCAATGACATCTCGCAATCCATACACTCCTAATCCTGAATGAGAGTTTACCTCTCTAAACAAATCTTCGATTAATTTCTTTTCTTCTACCATTCTGAAATCTGAAAGAAGATCTGCTGATTTTGCAAATGCCTCTCTAATTCCTTCTGCCCCTGAATATCCTGCATCTATTGTATTTATGATCATATTTTGCAATCTGTATTCTAAATAATTCCCATTGATAAAATCCTCTTTTGTAGGGCCTGGTCCTGAAATGATTAATCCTTTGACAGGATAAATATCGATAAAATACTCTCTAGTAGTTTCTGCTACTCTGTTGTAAAAATATGAAAGCTCCATCTCCCTTAGCTTCTGGAATCTTTTTGCAGATTGTCCTCCTTGTCTGTGTTTTCCTGCTACTCCCGAACCTGTTTGTGATAAAACTTCTATTTTATCACCATGAAGTAATCCCCACCCTGCATCTTTGGCATCAATAGCTAAAAACCCAATCAGATTGTCATCCTTTAGCATGTCTTTTAGAATGTCTACATGAAAATGATCATCACATCTGTACAGATACTGTTTCAAATCCTTTGGAGGATCAATCTCCCAAACTTTCACTACTTCACTTCCTAACGGCCCTCCTCCTTCTGGTGGCAATGCTCCGCAAAACATTACCAATCCTCTTTCAGGAGTCTTTTTGAGTAGTTTTAATCTCTGAATTACTTTGCCTAATGAATCTACAACATGTGATCTTGTCAGATCTGATTTTATGTTATCTGCAGTTCCTTGTTCTTGTTGTAACGTGCTAATAATCTCATGTAGTTGTTTTCCTTTTGGAATGTATACGCTAATTAATTCAGTTCCTCTGCCTGACTTTTGTGATAACTCCTCTAACATTTTTCTAATTTTATAAAGTTTAACGGAATCTATTTTTTCTATGTTGATCTTTTCCATTTGAATTTTCTTCCTGTTATGCGAATATTAAGTTTGGTTGATTCAATTCTTTATCTCACTAAAATTATAACTCATCAATAGACTTTAGAAAGACTTCTAGTGGTTGGTTGCCTATTATTTTGATTATTTTTTCATTGCTGAAAACCAAAAAAGATGGTGTTGCATCAATCCCAATTTTTCTACCAAATTCATACATTTGATTTACTCTTTCTAGATATCTGTGTTCATCAAGACATTTATCAAATTTCTCTAAATCCAAACTTACTGTTGTAGCAAATTTGTCTAATGAATCACGATTAACCCACCCTGTTCTTTCACCTCCCCAATTCTTGTATAATTCGTCATGATATTGCCAGTATTTTCCTTGATCTTGAGCACAATACGCTGCTTCAGCGGCTAAAATTGAGTCAGGTCCATTTAATGGAAAGTCTTTGAATACTAGTTTTACTTTTCCTGTTTCAATAAAATCCTGTTTAATTGTATTCATAGTGCTTTGATGAAATTTATAACAAAAGGTACACTGGTAATCGCCCCATTCTACAATTGTAATTGCTGCAGATGGTTCTCCCATAATTGGTGAACCATTTTGAATTAATTTTGATTCCGTCAATAGTTTTGAATCGTCTTCGGATTGAGGATAAAATGCCAAAAACAAACCTGTTAGCATTCCTATGACTATTGGAATTGCAAACAAGTAGATCTTTTTCATTATTTTGTTGATCTTTTTTTCTAGTAAATAGTTTCCTTACATTAAACAGATGCCAGAGTCCATAATGCAGAGTTTTTTGCAGATATCTCTGCTACGAATGGATCATCTGATGATGAGATTATTATCACATCTCCCTCATTTGGACATAAATTTTCAAAAAGATAGTTTCTTGTTTTCACATCTTTGATAAAACACTCTTTTTCATCCCCTGGAAAAACTAATTTTTCATTTTTGCATATCATTGTAGTGCATCCTGAAGAGCCATACAAAATTGCATAATCCCTTTGTTCTAACCCTGTTTTGATTGTCATCGAATAGTTTTTGAGTAAAATCGCATGATTGTATTTGCCTTGGATGATGCCGCATTTTTTAATTTTACATTCTTTGGGAATTACACTCTGTATTTGATTTGTTAATTTACGTCCTTTTTCAGTAAGAAAAGTTCCAGATTTTGTTGAATCTACCAATTTTGCTTCTTTTAGATGTAAAATTAAAGTCTTGACTGCCCCTTCTCCTAGGTGAATTTCTTTTCCAAACATTGCCCTGCTGACAAATCTTTCTTTAGCTAACAATTGTAATGCCTTGAGGACATGTGGAATGCTAAATGTGAGAACTTTGCTTGAGCCCTTTCTAGATACTATATCTTGTAAATCCTGAATAGTTTTGCGCAGAGTTCTTCTTGTTTGTAATTCTATATAAATTGGGTATCTTTTATTTTCGATTATAATTATTTAAAATTTCCATTGCATTTGAATACTTTACAGAAATGCTTTCTTCTCTTTGATTTGAATTGATCTCTTCGAATTTATTTAACAATGTTTTATTATTGATCATATCATCTAATGCTTCTATTGAAAATGGTTTTTTGATTACTTCGATTGCCTTGTTGATTTCTGTTAATGAATCTAATACTATATTTTCAATATAACCTGACGCAAAAATTATTCTTTGATTAGGATTTATCTTTAAAATTTCTATTGCTGTTTGTAACCCATTTAACACTGGCATGTTATGATCTAATATTACAACATCAAAATAATTTTGTAATTGATTTGATTTTGAATGAGCACAATAAATTTCTAGACACTTTTGTCCATTTTCTGCTGTTATCACATGTCTATTGTCTAACTTTAACCAATCTTGATATACGCTCAATAGATGTGGCTCATCATCTGCAATAAGTAATCTTATCTGTTTTGTCTGCATGTCTGGAATTTCTGTTGTATTTGTTTGGGTTATTCCAAGTCTGTTTATTTCCATTTTTATCGGTTCAAGAATTTTTGAATCTCCAATTTTCCCAAAAACTATCTGTACCATATTTGCAAATAATCCGTAATTTCCAGTAATCTCTTTTTCAGATTTTCCGCATTCCTTCATCATTGTTTTAATAATTGATTTGTACCCATTTGTTCCATACTGATCTATTAATGATATTTCGATAATCTGTGATATTTGATTTTCATATCTTATATGATTAAAGTCAAACTTAGAATTGCTCATTTTGTAATTTTCATACTGTCAAATATCACAAAAGTATCTGTATGTCAAATTTGGAAATGACATTCATACTTTGAGCATGGAATGATTTTTCTTTATTAATTGGATAAATTGTCCAAGAATTTAAATACATTCAATCAAGAGAAAGTGCATGTCTCAATCAAGACAAATCAATGTGTCTAAGAATGGCGTTCCAGTTACTGCAATTGTGGCATTAGCTATCATTTTTGTAGCAGGATTATTTGTTGTTGGATTTGACCAGGGACATATCTTTAGTCTGGTTTATGGTGAAGAAGCATTTCAAGATCTTTACATCCATGAACTTACTCATGATATGAGACACGCTGCTGGTTTTCCTTGTCACTAGGGGTTTAGCCTGATGAAAACATTTCTTTTTATTCTTATTGTCATAGCTTCTGGTGCTACAGCTGGACTTATTCATGGCAGTGTGAATCTCATCTTTGTTGAACCTTCTCTTGATCAGGCAATTGGAATTGAAAATCAACACATGTTTGCATCAGGTGAAGAAAAAGACACTCCTGAATTTTGGATAAAATATGATGGGTATAGAACATGGCAAAAAAGTGGACAAGTTTTGGCAGGTGGCATTCTTGGTGTTTCCGTTGGGGCTTTATTTGGAATCGTTTTTGCACTTTCAAGAAATTCTCTTCCTGGAAAAACAGATATCAAAAAAGCTCTAGTTTTGGCAGGAATAATGTGGTTAACAATTTACTTTATTCCCTTTTTGAAATATCCTGCAAATCCTCCAACTGTAGGTGATCCTGAAACTATAGTTTTACGTGGAATTCTCTATTTGATATTTATTGCAATTTCTGGATTTGGTGCATTTGGATTTTACAAGCTGTCTCAAAAACTAAAAACAAAAAAACTTGTTGCTGTTGTAGGATATGCCGCCTTTATTGGAATGGCATTTGTCATAATGCCTGAAAATCCTGACCAAGTTACTGCGCCTATGGATTTAGTTAATAATTTTAGAATAATGTCTGCATTTACCGTCTCTCTTTATTGGCTTTCATTGGGCATTATTTTGGGTTCCTTGTGGCATCATTACAAACCTCATAAAGAAATCATCCCTTTTAATTAGATATTCCTAGTCTCTGGAACGAGAATGATGTAATGTGATTTAAATAACTCTGTATTATTTTTTAATCTAATTGACACGACGTTTGACATTACCACAATTAAAAAAATACGATGTTACCCAAAAAGTAATTGAAGCATTGGCTGATTCTGAATCACGTGCAATATTATTTTCAATTATAAAAAAAGGAATGACGGCAGCTGAATTATCTGAAAAACTAAAAATTCCACTCAGTTCAGTGTATAAAAAACTAAGTGACCTTGAAGAGCTTACTCTAATTGAAGTAGAAAAATGGTTAATTTCGGATAAAGGCAGAAAATTCAAAATGTACAAAAGTCGTATAAGCAAGGCGGATATCTCCATAAGAAAACCTGATCCTGTTCTTAATTTGGTGCCAAACTAGTGATTTGAATGTCAAACCCAAACATAATTCAACTAAGCGAATTTGATGTCACGCAAAAAATAATTGAATCTCTAAGTAATGTGTGTACACGCGCTGTATTATTTTCAATTAAAAATGAATCAAAAGATGCAACACAAATTGCAGATGAATTAAAAATTTCCATATCTACTGTTTACAAAACTTTGTCTAATTTAGAAGAATTGGCGCTTGCAGAAGTAGATAAATTTGTAATTTCTGCCGAAGGAAAAAAAATAAAACAATATCGTAGTCGTATCGGTAAAGTTGAAATTACATTAACTGATTTGGAGCCCATCTTGAATCTTTATCCTAATACTAGTAATCCTAAGTCAAATCTTCAAAGTTAAATTAATAAAAAATTAAACTTATAATCTTGTATTGCTATTTTTTTCTATATTTTATGAGATTGTAGTGTGCTATATTCTGTTTTTGTTTTAGCGCTTGTAGAAAAATATTATGTATTAAAATACGTCTGATTCTAAAACTCTAGAATAATACACTAGAATCTTTGTACATGTTATATCCTCTTTATTTCTTGTAAATCTAATGATTAAATCAACAACTTCTATAGTTGTGGCAATAACACTAGTCACAGTACTGACATCCCAATTTGCTCTTGCAGAATCTACTTATGATGATAAACTATCATTTGCAGGATCTCTTGAAGAGACGTTGGGACACTTTTGGGCAATTGAACAGAATCTAGATGAGAACAATGCTGAATTGGCACTAGTTCATGCAACTCATCCAATTGCAGAACTTTATGCTTCTATGAAACCAGCACTAAAAGAAGCAAATCCAGAATTTGATGCAAAAATACAAGCAACACTCATGGATTTGGGCAAAAAAACTGGTTCTGATGTAACAAGAGAAGATGCACAAGTAGCAATAGATGAGGCAAAGGCAATAATCCAAGAAGCAAGAATCTTGATTGTAGGCGAAGAACTTAGTCAAGATACCACATTCAAGGTTAAACTCATGCAAGGCTCACTAAATACTTCAATTGGAGAATATGAAGAAGGAGTAAAGAACGGACAGATAGAAATGATGGCCGAATTCCAAGATGGCTCTGCATTTGTATGGAGATCACAGCAAGTCTTTAATGAAATAAAATCTGATTTGCCAGAGCATGAAGTAGAAGAAATCGAGGAATTTTATTCTGATTTGTGGGATGCATATGATAAAAGATCAAATCCTGAACAAATTGCAACATTTGCCAATGGAATAATCCATGAGCTTGATGATGCAATTGGTGAGGAGACTGAAGAAACAGATCTTCTAACATATGTTGAAAACATTCGCAGTCTTTTGAATCAAATCAAAGTAACATATGCTGAAGGTGACAAAGACACTTCACTGAGTCTTGCAACAAAGGCATATCTGGATAATTTTGAGTTTCTGGAAGGACCACTCAAAAAGTCAAACCCAGAATTGGTAGAAGAACTTGAAACAATGATGCGAGAAGAGCTTCGAGATATGATAAGTAATGATATGCCCATCTCAGAAGTGAATCAACAAGTAGATGACATACTTGTAAAGATGGATACTGTAGCAAAAATAGTTCCTGAATTTGGCACTATCGCTATAATGATTCTAGTTGTTGGAATAATTAGCACTATGGTTCTATTATCAAAAAG
>SCUP01000170.1 GCA_004297665.1 Nitrosarchaeum sp.
GGTTTGTCAAGTTTTACATCAAAACTTTTACCGCTTGCAAGTAAACTGCTATCAAACTTTCCATCAGGACCAGATTCTGGAATCCCGCTTGTAACAGTGTGGAAGTTTCCATCTGTGTTATCAAATGTTAGTGTAGTTCCTGTCTTTACATTAATTCCATTTGGGGAATAAAATGGAGATTCAAGACCAAGTATGTTGATGTGGTTTGCAACAGTCTTTACAGTTGTAGTTTCTCCACCTGTAGAATCAGATACCAATACATTGAATCTTGCAAAAGTATGTCCAAACTGATAGTTTGAGACTGGTAAACTGTTTAGATCAACATTGACTACATAGTTTCCAGCACTTGGAAATGTTGCAGTGTATGACATTTGTCCTACATGTCCATGATATGCACCATTCATTGGCATCATTGGATCTCCAGCTTCTGCAGAACTTGATACTTTGTAGCTGCCTTTTCTTACTGAAATTAATGCATCTGGATGAGTCAACATTTCACCATTTGGCTGGGTCACAGTCAAAAGTAGTGTTGTTGGCTGACCTGCAATTATTTCATTTGAGGAAGTGGCTAGTTCAACATTTACTGAAGTTCCTTTCTCAGAACCATCTGATACTCGAGTTTGTTTTTGTGGAAGCACATAAACTGGATATTCAAAGGTTCTTGAACCAAAGTTATTTTCACTATCCTTCTCAAATGTCATTGGACTGCCTGAAGTCATTGTATGGGTTCTTGCCATGAGTGGTACATCCATGCCCATCATTTTTGATCCAATTGAAGATGAGGTCAGAGATACGGTGTTTTCTCCTCCGATTGGAAATGCAACATTAAAGTCCATTATTCCTACATGAGAATGCCCTGTAGTTGTTTTATACACAACATTGCCATGTGGATCCTTGACTACTATTGCCCAATCAACATGTGACAGATTAGCTCCAGAATTTGCATCAGTAACTTTGATTTTTACTGGTGTAAGTTCAGTAGCGTAGACCTTGGATGGAACTCCAAATTCTACTTTGATTCCATCTGATGTCGTTTGTCCCTGCTGATTTTCTTGCGGGATGTTTGTAGATGCGGCATATGCATTACTTTCATATACGTTTTCAGATATTACAACAAATGCAATTAGAGCGATTGTCGACATTGCAATTGTGGCTGAAAATAGTTTTTTCATTTGAGGCTTGTGCCCTCTATTATTATTTAAGGGAATTTCCAAATCTATCACAAAATTAAAACTAAATACATCAAGATTCAACAATATTGGTTTCAATTATTCAGTAATTTCTTTAATTAGTGTCAATCTAAGACTTCAAATAAAGATCCTGTATGTTATTATCTTATTTTTCTAATTAACTTTCTGATTCCTCTATAACATAAAACAGGGATTATACATGACGGACATCCAATTTTCATTACTGAACAACAACATAAACAATCACACTGTTCTTTTTCATGATTGCAGTTACTGCATTTCATTGGGTCTTACTCCTACGTTTTGATCTGAGTCGTGTTTTACAGCATGGACAGATATAATCATTTGTTAAAAAGAATAACGCACAAAGAGAACACCATTTTTGTCCTGATTGATATCTGAAGGTAGTGGGTATGGATTTTGATTTTAATCTGACACATATTCCAGAACATACTTGTGCCATACGGCATCAAACCTGTGATCTTATTTAAGAAAATTTCCAGATCCACAAATAATTAGATTTGGAAGAATTCTTAATACTTGAAAAATTTATTTGTTAAAACATGAAATATCGATACCCAATCATAGGTATAATTGGAGTAACTCTAGTTGTAACTATTTTCTTTTTATCACAACAAATGGTCTTACATGATACAAAAAACGATAAAATAATCACAAATGTGACATCAGACACAGATTACGATAAATCCATTGAACAATCAACAAGCAAAATTCAAACCACAAATGGACTGAAACACATAGTTCCATTAGATAAGATCAAAAGTGGCGGGCCTCCAAAAGACGGAATCCCATCAATTGATGACCCTAAATTTGTAAAATCTTTTGATGCAGAATTCGTTTCAGATGATGATCTTGTCATAGGAATTAACATTAACGGAGAACAAAAGGCATATCCACTTTTTATTATGGTATGGCATGAGATTGTAAATGATGAAGTAGGTGGAATTCCTGTTGCAGTGACATATTGTCCTTTATGTTTTACAAACCAAGTTTTTGATAGAACTGTTGATGGAAAAATTACCGAGTTTGGAACATCAGGTAAGCTATACAACAGCAATCTGGTGATGTATGATAGAAATACTGATTCGCAATGGAGTCAGGCTTTAGGAATTGCAATTACAGGAGAAATGACTGAAAGTCATCTAAAGAGAATCCCATTTGATGTTGCACGATGGTCTGACTGGAAATCATTATACCCCGATACTTTGGTCCTGACTACGGATACTGGATTTTTCAGAGCATATGGCTCTGATCCTTATGGAGATTATTACACTGATTCCAGAATAATTTTCCCCGTTGAAAACAATGATGATCGACTCTTTCCAAAAGAAAAGATCCTAGGTTTTGATAATGGTGTCTATAAGGCATACAAATTATCTGATGTTGAGCAAAACAAGGTAATCAATGATGATGTAGGGGACAAGAAAATTGTCCTGGTCTCTCTTTATCCAGAAATGGTAAGAGCGTTTACCAGAATCGTGGATGGAAAAATTTTGGAATTTGAATATTTCAATGGACAAATAATAGACATACAAACAAAAAGCAAATGGAATTTTGATGGAGTATCTATTGAAGGTCAGTTAAAAGGAAAAAAACTACAAAGAGAAGTGTATAATCCTGGATTTTGGTTTGAATGGATAGCATTTCATCCTGAGACCTTGCTTTACTTGGAGAAGAATTGAAACCACTATCAAAAGGGGTTATTGTTGGAATAATTACCATAGCAGTATACTTGGGAGTAGTCATCATTACTACTCCTGCACTTGCTCCTCTTGATGCAATATCTGCAGCATTTCAGATCAATTCTGTCATCATATTTGGAATGGGCATTGGCGTTGGATTACAGACGTATCTTTCAAGCTATTCAAAGAATTTGGGATGCAGGTTAAGTATAAAGAAAAAAGCATTTGGAGGCAACACTGGTGGAACCGCGTTTACATCGTTTTTGTCTTTTTTTTCTTTGGTTCCTTTGGGATGTTGTGGATGGTGGCTCTATGCATTGTCTTTTCTTCCAAGCATTTTTGGAACAGGAGTATCCACAATACTAATTGAATATAATCAACCACTATCCTATATTGGACTAGCAATCATCTTTGGGTTTAGTGGTTTAACAGCATACAAACTTAGGTTAGAGCAAAAAACTTTAAAATCAAAAATTGTTTAATTTTGAATTTCAAGAAAATTCTGATTTGATTATATGTCTTAACTCGGTCTGAATAAAAAATACTAGCTAAGATATTTTGGGATCTTTTTTATCACATTCAGACATTTGTAAATTTGGAACATTGCTTAAATAATATAATAATAGATTGGTACAATTAACAAAACGAATCATTATAATGTTATATGATGTTAGTAAAAAAATTTGTCATCTGCAGTCAAAGATAATTCAACAGACTCAAACATCGTATAGTTTTTCAAAAGCCATAAATGATTTACTCCAAGAAAAAATTTAAAATTTATTATCTCGCTATTATTTCTGTAACATTTGGATATTTTTTTTTATACTATTAAGAAAAGTCTGATCATGACAAAACAAAACTCACAAATTGGAGGAAAGAAAATTGATTGTATCTGAATCAGCAATCATAAATGCACCTCCTGCTAAAGTGTGGGAAATTATTCGTTCGTTTGACGGCGTTGAACGATATATTCCAATGGTTCTAACATCTGAAATAAACGGTAACCATGCAGGATGTGAACGAAGATGCAATATACGATTTGGTCCTAATCAGACAGCAAATCTAGTGGAAAGATTGGATTCTATTGATGACAATACAAGGACATTAAAGTATTCCATCATAGATGCTCCACAACCATTTCCAGGCTTGAAAGGCACAGTAAAAGTATCTAATCGTGAAGGAAAGTCAGAGGTAGTTTGGTCTGGAGACCTACAAAATTCTGACAAACAGGCATCAATGATGCTTTCGGGCATCTATAAAATGGCACTAGATGGATTAAAGAAACTAACTGAGGATTAGATTCTATAATTCTACTCATCTATTTTTTTAATTTGGGTAAAATCATTAATTTAACTAGAACACATTGATGTGATGATTCATCAATGCTATTACTGTGAACAAATTTTTAACACAAAAGAAGATTTGATTTATCATCTTGAAGATCATTCCGATCATGAGAGAAATATGGAAATCTACAGAAAAAGAAACAAAACTCAATAAATCTAATAACATGTTTGTTTGTATCCCATGAATATCAAAGTAAAAAAATTTAGATTTGGAAAAATGCTTTTAACTTTTGTTTTATGCTCGTTCTCAATGAATACAACACTGAAGATCATAGCCTTTTTGGCTATCTTGCCACTTTTTACTGCATCTTTGACTCAGAGTTATTTTACTGAAGCAGATGCTGAAAAAGGACAAGGAGTTCCATCCAGTTCTTATGGTTCTAAAAACAAAGGAATAGTCTGTGGAGACAGACTGTGTTCTGAAGTTTCTGTAACTCCTAAACCAGTACAGGAACAAAAGGTAGAACAAAAACAAAAGGCAGAACAAAAACAAACAAAGACAGAACAAACAACACCCCAAACTGCTGATGCAGGTTCTGTTCTAAAACTATCTCGTGCAAATGTTCCAGCAAAAATTCCTATGCACCAAGGATTCTATGATGGCAAAGAAGTATACTATATCATTACAGACTCTAGTGATCAAAAGCATGCAGATGCTATATCGCAGAGTCAGAAATGGAAAGTAGAACTAGCTCCATTACTAAAGAATGCTCCTGCAAAAGCACTGTCAAAGACATACATGTTTACAAATGGAGTCAATGGTGATGGCGTACACAAATATCAGGGTGAAGTCTTTACCAGCACTCCTGCACAACCAGATGTGTATAGTGCACTGACATCTCATGTCCATGTAACATGGAAAGATGGCACAGCACCAAGATTATTGAATTCAGAAAAAGCAATACTTGACGCAGAGAAAAAAGGAGAGATAATTCTTAGTCCTGTGGATGTTGTAATCAACATGCCACAAATAGTTTGGCCTGACGGACAAATGATGGTAAAAGAAGACAAGACATTATCTGATGACACACCATATGTAGGAGGACAAGTTCTTGACATTGACACCAAAGGAAAATCTGTTACCTTTATTGCACACAGAGGTTGGGGTCCAGACGGAAGAACTATCTACTATATTGTCACTGATGCAACTCCTTCTGGTCCAGCTGAAATGATGGGCGTAACCAGTGCATCAACTTCTGCTAGTCTGATTGCAAATTCAGCTGCAGTTGATCTGTTTCAATTCGGAAATGGAATCAAAGGCTCAGGGCCGATGGGATTCCAAGCAGGTATTGCGGCAGGTGCACAGGGTGATGCAAACTATTCCCCAATGTGGAGAATCAACATGATTGGATGGAAAGATCCAAACAATGCATCATTGCTTGAAAACATCTCTGATATCAATGCATACAAAAATGCTGGCAAGATTGATGTGAGTTTAGCAAGACCGATGGATAGTGATCACATAGTAAACTGTCCATTTATTGATCCCTTTCAATAGGGACAATCCATTTTTTATTTTTTAATATGTGAATAATCATGGGTAAAAAATTCAACATCATAATTAAAAATAAAAAAAGAACAGTACATGAAAATATTGAAGATCATGGTAAAGTAGAATGTCCAATTTGTAACAGAGAAATCACACCATATTGGGAACCACGCTACAATGGTATTAGAGCAACATGCAATGTTTGTGGAATCAACTGGCAGGAATCATAAACTCAACAAAATTTGGAACAAAGTTGATATGTTATTTCTACATGGAACATTAATGAAAAAGGACAAAAATAAAAAACAATTTTGCGGATATTGTCCAGAAGATACATGCTTGATTGATTGTAAAATATGTAATCCAAAACTGTCTAAATGTGACTGTTAAATTAAAACACGGTTAAAAACAGTTATTGCAGTAAATAAAAGGAACAGGATGGATGAATCCTTTAAGAATTGAACTTTGAATATAAACTAAAAATTAATTTTCCAATTTGGAAATAGTATGGATTTTTAGACCAAATTTAGACTAAAAATACTACCGAATCGGAAATTCTAAGTTAATTTCATTTCCATAGTCAATATTATCATTTTTCTATAATGTTACTTCATGAAACAAAAATCAACATTCATGGGTTTGGTTGCAATATTGTCATTGACAATAGCACTCTCACCTACTTTAATTGATGATGTTTGGGCAACAAAATCCCAAGGAACTCCTAATCAAAAATACGGAGCAGCCACACAACATGTTGTCTGTGGCGATATTTTATGCTCAGAAGTTCAAACAATTAAAGTACAAGAAAAAACAATGCGTGTAGAAGGTCTAGATGTATTTTATTTAGAAGCAGGGCCTTCTGATGCACCAACAGTCTTGTTGTTGCATGGATTTCCGACATCTTCACATATGTTTAGAAATCTTGTCCCAAAATTAGCAGATGAGTTTCATGTGATAGCACCTGACATGATCGGTTATGGAAGAAGTTCAATGCCAACAATAGATGAGTTTGAATACACATTTGATCATCAGACCAAGATCATAGAAGAGCTGACGGATAAACTTGGACTAAAACAGTACACACTCTACATGATGGACTATGGAGGACCAATTGGATTCCGACTTTTTGAAAACAATCCAGAAAAGATTCAAGGATTTGTCATACAAAATGCAAATGCATATGATGAAGGCCTTGAAGAGTTTTGGGATGACTGGAAAGTTTGGTGGAATGAACCAACTCCTGAAAATGAATCTAAACTACATTATTTGGTAGCACTTGATACTACAAAGTTTCAGTACACTCATGGAACACGAAATCCTAATGCAATTGATCCATCTAATTGGATTACTGATCAAGCAGGACTTGATAGACCAGGTAATGTTGCAATTCAACTTGCAATGGCATACGATTACAGAACAAACATCCCATTGTATCCTCAATGGCAAGAATCCTTCAGAGAACATCAACCCCCAGCATTAATTGTGTGGGGTGCAAATGATTACATCTTCCCTGAAATTGGTGCACACCAGTACGAACGTGATTTAGACAATGTAGAAAAATACACTCTAAACACAGGTCACTTTGTACTAGAAGAAGACCTCGAGTTTGTTGCAAAACATATGAGAAAGTTCGTAAATTCAATACAATAGACTGGCCATTTGGCCTTTCTTTTTTTATTCAGATAAGAAGTCCTTTGCCTCAAAGAATCCTGTAAGTTCCTTAGATAGTTGTTCACAAAATATGCCTAGAATTTCAAAATCTACATGCGTGAGTTTCTTTTTGCTAAACATTGCCAATACTGCAATTGATTTTTTCTTGTAAATTAAAGGATATGCTGCAAATGATTTTAGTTTCTCATTTTTAGCCCAATCATGATGTCTTATTCTTGGATCATTTACAACATCGTTTGTTACAACTGGTTTTTTTGTTTTGGCTGCAGGACCAATTTTCAATGAATCTATTGGAATTTTAGAAAACTCTCCATCAATATTTTTGTATTTTCCTGCACTAAACTTTAGAATCAAATTCTTTTCCTCTTTGTCCACAAACCATAATCTTGCAAAATGTGCATCAAAATATTTTACAAGACTATCTGTAATTGCCTGTAATCTGTCGTTTATGTTGTCATATTTTTTCAGAGATTTTAAAATATCGTATACTTGTGCTTTCTTTTCCTTTCCTTCAGATTCTCCATAAATCATGTATGGAGATGATTTAACAGTCTTTGAATCATAAGAACGAACATCAGAAATTAAATCACTAAATCTGTTAAGGAAGTTATTGGATTCCAAGTCATACTGCTCTATTGAATCAAACACAAAATGACATATCCAATCAAAATCTCCACTTAGTTTACAAGAAAAAATACAAAAATTTGATTCTTCTACATATTTAATTAGTAATTTGGTTAAGTCTTCAGTTTTTTTACTAAGTTTGAATTTTAAAAGTATCGTTCGATTAATCTTTTCTGAAATCACATTGGGGTTTAGAATTGCAGAGTATCCTAATATGACATCTTTTTTTTCTAATCTTACTAGTCTTTGTCTGATTGCTCTATCAGTAATTGTATAGCCTAAATCTTGCAGATTTGTTGCAATATCTTGTGATGATATACGAGCATTTTTGCCTAGATGGGATAAGATGATTTTGTCAATCTCGTCTGTCATGGAGTATATGGGTTACGCTGTTTTTTATGGATTTCCAATTCGGAAATTTTTTAGATTATTGTGTCTGAATCAAGTCAAGATTACTACCAAATTGGAAATTCTAAGTTAATTTCTCTTCCAGCGTCAATATTATCAATTTTAAGTATAGATTAGCATGAAAGAAACAATTACACAACAAAAAATGCAAGGCTCAAAACTTGTGATAGTCATCATTGCAGGGATTTTGGGAACAATTGCATTTGATGGAGTAATGTATGCAGATATTGCAATTACTGGAGTTCCACTTGATATTGTCGGACTCCTAGGAAGCCTAGTAATAGGTGAATCAGAGCATACTCAAACAGTTGGACATGTAATTCACTTTGCAAATGGAATTGGTTTGGCATTATTGTTTGGTTATGTTGCATTACCAATTTCCAAGAAAATAATGAAACTGCCAATAGTGATATATGCAATTGCTTTTTCAGTGATTGAGAATACCATTGCAGTTTGGTTTGTAATGCTTCCAATGCTTGGAGCAGGAGTTGCAGGAGTAAATATTGCACCTGAAGTAGCATTAATGACTTTGTCAAGACATATCGTCTTTGGTGCAGCAATTGGATTTGTAATAAGAAAGGGGTTAACAAAAGAAAGATGAAAATTATGACAATAAAACCACCTTTCACAAAAGAATCTGCACTACAAAAGGTTCAGAATGCGCAAGATGCATGGAATACTCAAGATCCAGAAAAAGTAGTTCAAGGATATTCTGTTGATTCACAATGGAGAAACAGAACTGCATTTTTTAAAGGAAAAGAATCCATCATAGACTTTCTGAAAAGAAAGTGGGAAAAAGAGATAGACTATCAACTAGAAAAAGAATTATGGGCATTTACTGAGAATCGAATTTCAGTTAGATTTGAGTATGAATGGAGAGATGCTGATGCTGGTCAATGGTACAGAACACATGGAAACGAGCATTGGGAATTTGATGATGATGGTTTAATGCATCGACGTGATATGAGTGCCAATGATATACCAATACTTGAATCAGAAAGGAGAATCGGTAAAAACTGAAATCAATAATTACTGAAACCAATGAAAGATCTGAACGTGTATGCCTACATTAAAATATTAATGATCACAAAATAGTTGAATATCCAATCTGTAATCGTGAAGTCAAACCATACTGGGCAAGAATCATAGATAAAGACAAAATTTGGAAATTATTTTTTCAATAAACTACAATTACAGTGCATTTTGAAATTTCCTTTCTTTGTAGCCCATTTAATCAAAGGCATGATTGCTACGCGCAATTCTTTTCCTCGTTCTGTTAATGTGTATTCTACACGTGGGGGAATCTCGTTGAATGCCTCCCTTGAGATAATGTTTTCTTTTTGAAGTTCTTTTAATACTGATGCTAAAGTTGAAGGACTGATTCCTTTTAGCTCCTCCAGGAAATCATTGTATCTGAGGGATCTATGATTCCCTATTTCATTTATCAATAACAAAGTCCATTTTTTACCTATGATTTCAATAATTCCGTCCAGTGGACATAGACAAATTGCATTACTATGATTATTCAAAGTCACTACTATTATACGAACTTTGTATTTTAAATACTTTGATTTTTGTAGTAATGTCATGTCTGATGCTATTCAGAAAAATAAGCAATCTCAAGTAGGCTTGACCGTTCTTGTGATTATCCTCAGCGGGGGTTCCGTAAGTTATCTCATACTAGGTTCGCTTTCAATGGTATCATATAATGAATTTCGAAATTTTGCATTAATTCCATCAGTAATTGCAATCTTTGCAGTGGCAATTCTTTCACATAAAAAATTTCCACACATTTCAAAACGAATCTTTGTCGGAATGGCATCAGGGACAGTAGCTACACTTGCACTTGAAATCATCAGAATACCCGGCTATCTTTTCACAAAATGGATTCCTATGGATGATATGATGATGCTTCCCGGAATGTTGCTTACAGAAAAAGCATCAACAATAATGGGAGTGCAAAAAATAATCATGGAATCTGGGATGCAAATGAATCTATTTGTTGCGCCAATTGATGCAATTGTTGCCGGTACGTTGTGGCATTTTTGGAATGGGGCAACTTTTGGTATTGTTTACTCGTTGCTTATTGGAAAAGGACGATGGTGGTATGGTCTGATGTGGGGATTCATAATTGAGATTGGTATGATGTTAGCACCTTGGTTGATAATGATGAAGGGTCCATTTGGAATACAATACATGGATGGATACAACATATTTATCATTAGTCTTGTTGCTCATATTGCATTTGGTGCTATACTTGGTATTTTAGTACAGAAATGGAAAAAAGATTCTATATCCATAATAGGTTTGAAGGGGAAGAGATCAATTGGAAACTAATTATGACTTAGTTATTTTGGGAGGTGGCGCAGCTGCATTCTCTTGTGCCCTCAAGGCAGCAGAAATGGATGTAAAAATCGCCATGATAGAAAAAGGAGTCATTGGTGGAACTTGCGTTAATGTCGGATGCGTTCCTACAAAAAATCTTCTAGATGTAGGAGAAAAAATACACGAGTGTGCTGATTTGTCTGGTAATGGCAAATTAATTGATTTTAAGAAGATTATTGAAAGCAAGAATGACATAGTACTGTCACAAAGAAATGCAAAATACATAGATGTGCTTGATTCTTTACCGAATGTAGAGTATATCAAAGGTCATGCTAAATTCAAGTCAAATAATGAAATAGAAATAAACGGAAACATAATCTCTGCAAAACATGTTCTCATTGCAACAGGTTCATCTTCCATGGTTCCACCAATTCAGGGAATCAATAATGTAGATTATCTGACTAATATTGATGCACTTGATCTTGATGCAAAGCCTGAATCCATGATTATTATTGGTGGACGTGTACTTGGATTAGAGTTTGCACAGATGTTTTCAAGATTTGGTACTAAAGTAACCGTTCTACAACGAAATAAGCGACTAATTCCAAATGAGGAGCCAGAAATATCGGATAAACTAAGACAGTATTTAGAAGAAGAGGGCATTACAATCCACACAGGAGTCGAGATAAAATCTGTTAGAAAACAAGGAAATGAAACCATGGTCTTGTTTTCTATTGATGGAAATGAACAAGAAGCTAGTGCTGAAAAGATATTGTTGGCAACAGGAAGAACGGCAAATACAAAAGACTTGGGATTAGAAAACACCGAAGTAAGACTTTCTTCTGATGGTTCAGTTATTGTAGATGAACAAATGAGAACAAACGTTTCCCATGTATATGCAGCAGGAGATGTAATTGGTGAACCCATGTTGGAGACAGTAGCTGCAAAAGAAGGAAACATTGTAGCATCTAATGCATTTTTTGAGACTCACAAAAAGATGGACTTTGGTGTTGTTCCTCATGCAATTTTTACATCACCTCAGGTAGCTAGTGTTGGAATCACAGAAAGAGAATCTATGGAAAAATTTGCTTCATGTAGTTGTAAAACCCTTTTGATGGAAGATGTCCCAAAGGCTTTGGTTGTTGGAAAGACAAAAGGTCTAATCAAGATGATAGTTCATCCACAAACACAGCAAATATTGGGGGTCCACATATTATCCGATCTAGCTGCAGATATTATTCACGAAGCAACTCTTGCAGTAAAACAAAAACTAACCATTGATGACATTATTGATACAGTGCATGTCTTTCCAACTATGAGTGAATCAATAAAGCTTGTAGCAACATCATTTAGGAAAGACGTTAAAAAGATGAGTTGTTGTGTCGAGTAAAAAATTTGCAGGGATTGGCATTGGGATTATAGCAGTCATAGCAATTACTGCCATTTCAATATCAAATACTTCTGAGGTACAGTTATCTATGCCAAATTCATCAGATCTTCAGGGGTTGGAGCAAGGAAATATTGCTCCTGATTTTTCTTTGATTGATCCTGAAAAGGGTTTTATCTCCAAACAAAGTTTTCAAGGAAAGCCTCTCTTTGTCTTTTTTACAACTACTTGGTGTACACCTTGCC
>SCUP01000373.1 GCA_004297665.1 Nitrosarchaeum sp.
TGGATTTATGATATTATCACATTCTGGTATTGCAAAACACAAATTTTGTGTCTTGAGTTTTTCACATGAAGGACATGAGTATTGTGTGCCACTTCCTGAAGTTCCTGCCAAGTGATTTAGCTGGTAAAGAGTAACTCGTTCATTGTAATCGGGAGCATTTTTGAATAACGGTGCAATTTCTTCTACTGATTGACCTTTTGATAATAGAAATGTTGCAAGCATAAACCTTCCAGAGTGTGGGAGATTTTCTCCTTTTTCAAGAATTTCAATGGCGTGTTTTATGCATGGTGGATATTCTCCAGTAGTTACAGTATAGGTTGCAAACTTTTTAGACATGGAAATTAATTTGTTTACAGATTCTTCAAAACCTGAGATCATTGGTGGTGTTTTTGCATTAATAATTTTAGAACTGATATATGTTCCAAGTTCTTTTCGAATTAATCTAACTGTTTCATGTGGAGTAAGGAAGACTAGACCATTTTCTACATGTCTGTTTATTAATTTCCATTCTCTTTCATGAAAGTTAATTGAATGCTTGAGATAATCAGATACAGGTATTACAAAATAATCATCTTGTTTTTTTATCTGAACTGAAAATAAATCATCAATAACTCTAATTGCTAGTTGTTTTTTTGATTCATCAGATATATTTGCCAAGTCCTTTTCTAGATATTTTTCTGCACGTCTAGCTTCGGCAAGCGCAAATCTTTTGATTAATGTGTTCATGCCACTTAATTTGAGTAATACAATGGCTAAGAGAAAAGAGAAGACCTCTCTTGGAAGTGCAGCTTGATTTGATGCTTGATCTCCTATCAAATCAGAGTGATAGATTTTTCCATCTGCAGCCACTTCAATTCTATTAAATGCTTTTTCTACCAATGACTTCAAATCTGGGTCAGTTCCAAATTGTTCCAATGTGAATCCCTTATCTTTTAGATATTGGCCCGCATCTGCCAAAAAGGGGTATTTTGCAATTTCATCCTGTCCAAGTGCAAGCATGAATAGTGTTTAATGATAATTACATAAAAATCTGGTTTTAATTATTTAGGCAGATGCTGATTTA
>SCUP01000171.1 GCA_004297665.1 Nitrosarchaeum sp.
GAAAGTAACATCGATACAAGATTAAATCACCGTGCGTTAGATATGCGAAACCAAAAAACTGCATCAATTTTTAAATTACGACATTATGTGTTAGAAATATTACGTAAAACATTAGCATCAAAAAAATTTATTGAGATTACAACACCAAAAATAATCGGCAGTGCAAGTGAGGGGGGAGCAAATCTATTTTCATTGGATTATTTTGGTAAAACTGCATATCTTGCTCAAAGCCCACAATTATACAAAGAACAAATGACAATAGGACTAGAGAGAGTTTATGAAATTTCAAATTTCTATAGAGCAGAGAATTCACATACAGGTCGTCATCTTAGTGAATTTACAAGTATAGACATCGAAGCTGCATTTATGGACTATAATGATGTAATGAATATTTTAGAATCATTAGTGATGGAAGTTTACAAAGGTACATCAGAGAAATGTAAAAAAGAACAAGAAAACATAGGCCATACAATTGAAATTCCAACATCTCCTTTTGAAAGGATAACATACACCCAAGTAATTGACGAGTTAAAAAAAGAAGGTGAGAAAGTAGAATTTGGAGATGATTTGCTTGATTCACATTTAAGAATAATTGGAAAGAATCATCCTGGGTTTTATTTCCTCACAGACTGGCCAATGAAATTAAAACCATTTTACATAAGAGAAAAAGATGAAGATCCTAAATTATCACGCTCATTTGATCTTCAATTTGGATATCTAGAGCTGTCATCTGGAGGAACTAGACTACATAACTCAGAGATGTTAAAAACAAGACTCAAAGAACAGGGTTTGGATCCAACTCAATTTGCAGATCATCTTAAGACATTTGATTGGGGAATGCCACCTCACTCTGGTTGGGGAATGGGATTAGACAGACTAATGACTACGCTTATTGGAATAGACAATGTAAGGGAAGTTGTACTTTACCCAAGAGATCCAGATAGATTAAGTCCATAGATCAATTCAGATTTTTATTGTAAAGGAAATAACAACATTATATGATAGAACAAACAGATGCAAAAAAAGTAGTAGAAGTCATAGGAAATAATTTGATCGGAGTATCACATGATTCCAATAGCTTTCAGAAATTACCAGATTCTTTTTGGGGTTATTTTGCAAGAGGTCATGATAAAAAAGGAACCTTTGGCGTAATAGTCACTTATTCTGAAAATGGAAACGATGTAGATGAACTAATCAAAATGTATGAAGAGTGGGCAAATAAAAATAAAAGTAAAGAAACCAAATAATCTACTTGGTTTCTTTTAAGAGTTTTCTGTACTCGTGACATTCCTTACAAATTGGCTTTCCTTTGTATTTTGGATTACCATCTGTAATTTTTAATGTACCCTGATTTATCTTACAAATGACACAAACAACCATAATTAGACATTAGAATTAACAATTTATAAAAATTGGGAATTTTTTGTGGGATGTAAATTATAGTGATATATTTCTATTTTTAGAGCCTATTGATAATTTCTTGTGTAAATTCAGATGTAGATTTATCTCCGCCAATATCTTTAGTTTTGACACCACTTTTTACCAAATCAAAAATAACAGATTCTAGTTTTCGACCAACTACAATACATTTTGAATCATTATGTTTTGCTCCAAGCCAATCAAGCATCATTTTGATGGATAAGAGAAAAGATGAGGGATTTGCAATGTTTTTTCCTGCAATATCAAATGCAGCACCGTGAACTGGTTCAAACAATGCAAAATTATCACCAATATTAGCAGCTGGCGCCATACCCAATCCACCTACAACTTGGGATGATTCATCAGATAAAATATCACCAAACAAATTTGTAGTCACTATGACATCAAATTGTTCTGGTTGACGAATGAGATTCATAGCACATGCATCAACATACATTTGTTCAAATAAAATATCAGGATAGTTTTTTGCTACTTCATTACAAGATTTTGCAAATAATCCATCAGTGAGTCGCATTACATTTGATTTATGAACACATGTAACTTTTTTCATAGAGTTACGCTGCTTTGCGGTTTCAAATGCATATTTTGCAATTCTTTTTGAAGCATACTCTGAGATTATTCTCAATGCAACAGCCGAGTCTCCCAAACTGAATTCTTTACCAGTGTAAAGATCCTCAGTATTTTCTCTAACAATTACCATGTCAATATCATCTCTTAATGCAGGCATATGAGGATATGATTTTGCGGGGCGAATATTGGCATAAAGATCAAGAATGCGCCTTAATACGACAATTACATCAGCTGCACTCTCACCAACTGGCGCCTTTAAACAAGCATCGGATTTTTTAATTGTAGATATAGTCTCATCAGGAAGTGCTTTTCCAGTTTCTTTTAGTGCAGTATCTCCTGCATGTAATTTTGTGATATCAAATTTCAAATCTAATTTATCATTAATAGTGTTCAAGATAGATACCGCAGAATTAGAGAGTTCAGGTCCGATTCCATCACCAGTAATTAATGAGATTTTATACATAATCAAAAATAATGTAAATGGGAATTTTAAATGATTGCTTAAAAAATATAGTGTAAAGTCAGGAAGGTTTATGTTTTGTGGACAAAAAGCGGTAAAGATGTTGAAAATAGAGGCAATAATCAGGAGTTCAATGTTACAAGACATTCAAGCAATATTAGCAAAAAATGGGATTCCAACTTTTTCAGTGTATCAGGTACAGATAACAGGAGTGCATAAAGCACATAAAAGTTTGAGATACAAAACAAGTGATTTTATTCCAAAATCAAAGATAGAGATTCTGTGTCCAGATAATGCAGGAGATGAAATAGTCAAAATAATTCAAGATACAGCCAGAACAGGCGAAAAAGGAGACGGAATTGTATATGTCTACAATATAAACAAATTAGTAAAAATTAGAAATGGGGACGTAGGCGAAAAAGCATTATCATAATAAAATTTAGTGCCCAATTTGTTTTTCATTGAACATTTTTTTGAGCATTATTCTGTTAATACCATCAATTACTGCTTGAACACTAGTAGTAACAATGTCTTCACCTATGGATTTTGCAGAGACACTATTTCCTTGCGCATCTTCAACTCTGATTGTTACTTCACATAATGCAGTAGAACCGCCAGATATTGATGCCAAGCCATAATCTTTTATTCTAAGTTCAGATATTTGTCCTGTGATTTTTTGAATGGCATTTAATGCAGCATCAACTGGACCAACACCGTAATCAGTTCCGATAAAGTCCTTGCCATCAATGTTCAATTTAACAAATGCATAAGGCATTGTTCCAATTCCAGTAGAGACGGAAAACCCAGTCAATTGGACAATTCGTTTGATTCCTTTT
>SCUP01000022.1 GCA_004297665.1 Nitrosarchaeum sp.
GAAGACGAAACTGAAGACGAAACTGAAGACGAAACTGAAGACGAAACTGAAGACGAAACTGAAGACGAAACTGAAGACGAAACTGAAGACGAAACTGAAGACGAAACTGAAGATGAAGAAACTGAGATTGAAGTAGAAGTCAAAAACGACAAGGCAAAAGTCAAGATAAAATTGAATGATGATGAATATCGATTCGTAGTTACTGATGATGTATCTGAATCTGCAATTATTGCTACAATTATAGATAAAACAGGATTGACAGAAGATGAAATTCGAGCAACTTGGGATTTTGAGACAGAGGATGAAACTGAAGACGACGAGGATTCTGATAAAAATGAATTACGAACAAATGAAAAAATTATGAAACATGAAAATAAGGCTCAAGAAAATGCTGATCAAATCATACTACAATTACAACAAAAAATTGATCAACTCGAACAAAGATTGCAGGGCTTGTTGGACAAATTTGAAACTGGAGAATATTTTGGCACTGTAACTAATGCTGATACAATGCCTGACTCTTATGGTATCTCCTTTAATGGCTTGGCAACTTCACTTGATGATGATTCTATAGTGTCTGATGTGGATGGCGATATTTATTTAGAATCTATAACGACTGGAACTGATTCTTTCAAACTTCGTATTACTGGTGGTGAGGTATTAATTGGCGATACATTTTATGACTTTGTTTTTGGAAAGGCTAGACTTTCATCTTCCGATGGAAATACGTCTATGATTATACTTGGTCAAGTTATGGATGACCAAGGAAATATCAACACCATTAGATTGACATTAGATACTGCAACTGCCCTTACAGGTGAGTTTGGAACAGAGCCCGTCTCATTTGATATTGATTCTTCTAGAAGTAAGATTGCAAAGCAGTGGAGTCTTGATGCTTCTGGAGACTTTGCTTTACTATCTTAGAGTTATTGTACCGTTTTAGAATAGTAATAAAATTTAATATTTAAAATCACAATTCCCAGATTGATAATTCTTAATTTATCTCACAAGAGTAAACAGTCTTTTATTCTCTTCATTAAGAGTAATAGTTTTCATATTGTCACAAATCTCTCTATGTTTTATTTTCTTTTTGATATGAAATAATCGTCATCAGATTCTATCGGATGTCTTTTTGTTCTGATAAAATATACCAGTCTTAACAAATCCAAATACATTCTATACGCAAATTTGTTTTCTCTTATTCTTGGAGCAATTTTATCCCAGAAATACCTAGTTTGAATTGAAGATAATCTAGAATCTCTAATCACAAAAATGGTTGTCTTTGTTTTTTCAATGATTTCCATTGTTTTTGGACTAAATGCTTGATCCGACTGATTTCCAGCACCCATGATAATTATCTCAGGTATTGTGCTGTTAAAATGTGCTAACAAATCTCGCATAACATTTTCTTTTCTTGAAGGTATTTTGTGTATTGGAATTTTTTTTATATCCAGATCAAACATTCGTTCGTTAAGTTTTGCCAAAATATCTCGTTCTTCTTCTGGAGAACCTGTTACTCCACGAACTATTCTGATTTTGCTATTTAGTGATTTGGCAAGTATGTCTGAGATTTCCAATCCCATGTTGGAATGTCTCCCCTTATCATATGAAACAACAATGTTGGATAATTCGGTATGAAAATTTTCTCCCATGTGAACTCCCATAATATCACACGTGGTAAGGGATAGTAGTTTTCTATTATTTTTTAGACTGTGAAAATCCATTATTAGCAAATTAACTCCTTGTTGTTCTACGGTTGCAAGAATAGCTTCAGTGGTATCATGTGTTAATCGTATAAGATATCCACATGGGACTGACCATGCTTCTTTTTTTAGATCATCAAATGATCTCATTGCAGGTTCTGTGAATTTTTGAGCTTCTGTAAGTGGTAATTGTGTAGGAATTGTCACTATATTCAAAAATGAGACTTCCCCATCCTTTTGTTGTGCAATAGCTGATGCTATTTTAGCTAATTTTGCAGAGTGTTGATCAAAAACAACCATTATTCGATAATCCTTTCTTTCTTTTGGACCCTCACTGGCAACTAGAGGAGCATGGTGCTCAATTTCTTTTTTAACAGAATATATTTTGTAAATTGAAAAACCTATCAATATCCAAATAATTGCAATCAACCAGCTTAGTGGATTATAGATCAAAAGATATATCGCAAGTCCAATTTTGGTAAATATTCCAATTAAAGGTAAAACAGGGAAAAAAGGCATCTTAAATCCATAGTCTAGTTTGTGCCCGTATAATCGACGAATTGTTATGGCAGCAATGTTTACCTGTGTGAAAAGAAAAAGAAACATAACACTTGCAGCCAGTGCAATTTGCTCAAGCGGTAACAGTAATGCAACTATTATCATTATTACTCCTGATGCTATTGTTGCATAGTGTGGTGTATGGTATTTTTTGTGTAGCGTACTAAATTCTACAGGTAAAGTGTAATGTCTTCCCATTGCAAATGCAACACGACTAGATGAAAATGTAGTTGCATTTAATGCAGATAATGTGGATACGATTCCTCCAACAAGAACTATCAAAGCACCAAACGGTAAAAGAAACTTTGCACCTTCAATTATTCCAAGCTCTTTATGTCCTCCAATGAATTTCCAAGGATCTTCTCCAGTTTGAGATGGGTTCAAACCACCAATGAATGCAAATGTAAAAACAATATACAGTACAACAACTACTACCAATGAAATAAAAATAGCTCGAGGTATGTTACGTTTCGGATTTTTTACCTCTTCACCTGTTTGAACAATTATTTCATATCCTTCGAAAGCAATAAACGTCAAACCCATTGCAATAATGATGCCAATACTGCCCTTTGGGAAAAAATCTTGAAAATTTTCAGGCCAGTTATGATTGGTAAAACTAACTGCATACAAACCTGCAATTATGAGAACACCGATAATTGCTAACTGTAAAAATGTAATTGCACTTCC
>SCUP01000172.1 GCA_004297665.1 Nitrosarchaeum sp.
GTTTGAATGACAATTCCTAATGTTTGAATCCATCTTTCTATATTGCCTGATTTTATTACAAGATCTTCTATCATATATCCTGCCCATATTACAAAAAACCCTATACTGATTGAAAAAAATGCAACTGTTAATCTAAATAATGTGGGGCTGCCTGTATTTCTAAATCCCCTCATCGACATTATTCCTATTGCAAGTCCTACCAAAAATCCAACCAAATTTAGTATGTTTTCTAATAGAAATTCCAACGATGTTTAACAATTCCCCAATCTAATTATTTTAATCTGCTGAATGATTTTACAATGTTGTTAATCCCATTCATCTAATGACCCTGCAGACTGCCCTTCAGTACTACCCACATAATCTCCAAGAATATCTGAGTATGTTGTTTCATTATGTGCAACAAATTTAACATATTCTCCATAACTCATATCTAAATCACAGTTTTCACATTTTACAAAAGAAAAGTCCATTGATAATTCTGCTGTTTTCTTACATTTTGGACATTTTATCTTCACAATTGATTTTGCATTTGTTATCTATTATTGTTTTACATTCAATAAAAGATAAAAGGAGTTCTTTCTTGCTACCTTTTATGAGTCGAACTTGTACCAAATGTAAGAACTCTATTCTTGATAATGAGGAACTTGATATGGTTGCTGAGAAATATCCAGTTTGTAACAAGTGTTGGGCTGAATGGAAAGAATACCGTGTAATGGTTATGAATGAAATGAGACTTGATATGTCTATGGCAGATCATAGAAAATTATTAAAAAAACATGAAAAAATCTTTGCAGGTGTACTTTCTCCTGAAGGAGAAATAGTGGACTATACTAATGAAGATAATAGAAAACCAGATAAACTTCCAGACGCCTAGAACTTCAAGTATTTCTTTGCATTATCTGGTATAACTATCATTAATTTTCTTTTTCGTTCTACATCAAGTTCATTAATTATCTTCCTGATTGTGTGTGAAATAATGTCTTTTTTTGCTTCATCTAATGTTAAGAAAATCTCTAATATTCCATCTAAATTAAACGCAATTAATTTTTGTGGAGATTCAGAAATCTCATTGATGTAGCCAGAAAATAGCCCATTTCGCTGTTCTTCTGACAGTGTAGTTAAGATCTCTAACCATGTTTTGAAAAGTTTTGCAAAATTTGGAAAAGGGATTGTAGGTCCAGCTTCCAGAGCATTATTGATGATTTCTTTTTTCTCTACTTCTGTCATTGAGAAAAATTCCATCATTCTTTTTTTTAAAACAGGTATTCGAAGAAAATCTGGAAGATTTGCCAAGATTACTATAATATTTCCTGCATAATTTGGTTCTGTCAACGATCAATTCTATTTCTAATTGAATATTAAATCATCTGATAACACTTCAGCTTAAATAAACGGAATTCAAATTTGAAAATATGACTTCTACTGTTGTTGTTGGTGGATTTTTTGGCGATGAAGGTAAAGGAAAGATAATCTCATATTTAGCAATGAAAGACAACCCAAAAATTATTGTTCGTGGTGGTGCTGGTCCAAATGCAGGTCATACCATTAGAGATGGTGATAAAATATACAAAGTCAGAATGCTACCAAGTGGATTTTTGAATAAAAATGCAAAAGTGATGATTGGTCCTGGAGTTGTTATTAACCCTGCTGTTTTATTAAAAGAAATACAAGATTTTGATGTGTCTGGACGTTCATTTATTGATAAGCACTGTGGAATTATTGAAGAAAGTCATCTCATCCGTGACTCTAAGGGTGAATTAAAAGAAAAGATTGGTAGTACTGGTTCTGGTACTGGTCCTGCAAATGCAGATAGGGCAATGAGAGTTTTAAAATTAGCAAAAGACATAGATTCTTTATCTTCATTGATTGTAGATGTTCCTGCTGAAATAAACTCCGCACTTTCTTTAAATCAAAATGTATTAGTTGAAGGAACTCAGGGTACTTTTTTATCTTTATGGCATGGAACATATCCTTTTGTAACTTCAAAAGATGTTACTGCTTCTGGAATTTGTGCTGATGTTGGGCTCGGACCCAAAAAAGTCGATGAAGTAATTGTTGTCTTCAAGTCATACGTTACACGCGTTGGCACTGGACCATTAGCAAAAGAACTTACACTTGCAGAAGCTGAAAACAAAGGTTGGTCTGAATTTGGAACTGTAACTGGTAGACAGAGACGTGCTGCTGATTTTGATTTTGATTTAGCTAGGCGTGCAATCATGCTTAATAGTGCAACTCAAATCTCTATAACAAAATTAGATGTAATATTTCCAGATTGCACAGGTAAAACATCTTTTGAAGAACTATCTAAAGACGCACAATCCTTCATAAATAATATTGAAGATAAATTAAACACGCCTGTAACAATAATTGGAACAGGACCTGCCGTAAATGAAATCATTGACAGAAGAAAATAGCCTGAAAAATTTTGGGTAAGTTTAATTTAGTATTGTACAAAAAATAACTGTGGATAAATTACCTCGTTACATTCAAGTCTCTTCCACGCTGGAGTTTTCTAGATTAGTCTGTGCTCTTGAACGTGCACCACGTGTATCATTTCTTCATGAACATAATGGTCAGAAAGTTTTATCAGTCCAAATGGATGTATTGAAAGAAAAACCAATTGTGTATTACACGCCATTTGAACATAATGGTCATTACATTTGTTATGGATTAAAAGGTGGAAAAGAAGAGTCTGATATTGTAAATTCTACCTCTGATGCAAGTAAACTCTATTCACCTATTGTAAGAATAAAATCTCTTCCAGATGCATTGAAACCTGGAAATGGTACTGCTGATAGATATCTGCCTATTGAGCTTGAAGATCTATCTAGTCTTGCAAAACTTACTTGGGGTTTTGAAGAAGCACCGTTTCCGTTATTTTTATTCCCACGTATTGATAAATGGCTTGTTGGCGTTTTTATGAATTTTAATGAAGAAGGAGCCTCTTATTTCTGTCATGTAGTCCTTGATTCTGATCCTGAAAAACCATTCTTAAAATTTACAACTAATAATGATGCTGAACCTTCGTTTGTAGAAAATCCATCAGAACATGGTTATTCATATATTAAAATTATAAAATTAAAAGAAACACATCCATTAGTTGATTATGGCCACCTTCAAAACTAGAATTTCTCAGATCTCAAAAAAGAATGGCAAAATTATTCTTGCCAATGATTATGATTCATCTGTGAATAATTTAGAAACAAAAACTATACAGAACATCAAAAAATTACATCCCTATCTCTGTGGAATTAAACTCAATTTTCATTTATTGTTACCTCTGAGTTTAAAAGAAATTTCTAAAATCAATAAAACTGCTCATAATTATGGATTACAAACAATTGCTGACATTAAATTAAATGATATTGGAAATACAAACAAAGTTACTACTGAACATCTTTGGAATTCAGGTTTTGACGCAGTAATCGTTAATCCAATTATGGGGTTAGATAGCCTAAAACAATTAGTGAAATCTTCTCACAAGGAAAACAAAGGTGTTATCACATTGTGTCATATGAGCGCCCCTGAAGCCAAATTATCATATGATATAGAAATTAAGATGGGTAAAAAACAGCAACTTTACCAATTGTTCTTGGATTGGGCTATTCTCTCTAAAGTTGATGGAATTGTCGTTGGTGCAACATTTCCAGAAATTATTCGATATTGTCATCAAAAAGTAGGTGCAAAATTAGATATATTTTCACCTGGCATTGGTACGCAAGGTGGAAGTGCTAAAGAGGTTATCTCCATTGGTGCTGATTATTTAATTGTAGGTAGAACAATACTTAATGCTAAAAATCCTGTGGCTGTTTTAAAAGAATTACAACTACAAAGTTTTGGTAAGTAATGATTTTGATTTAGATAAAATTAATTTTGCATTATCGAATGTTGTTTTCTCCATTGCTGTTTGATAATCCATCCAAGTATAATCCAGATGTTCATGTGAAATTGAAACTTCTTTAGTCTTTGTCTCTGCTAAGAAAAAAACAACTCTCTTATGAACTAGTTCCCCCTGAAATTGAAAATTGTATTCTATCCATTCCTCAAAATTATCCAAAAACACAATGTCTGTGATTCCTGTTTCTTCTAGTGTTTCTCTTATGGCTGTTTGATGAGTTGTTTCACCTTTTTCCATTTTACCTTTAACAAAATCCCAATGTCCAGATGGGTAATGTAATAACAAAAATAAAATTTTTGAATTCTCTTTTCTAAACAACACTACACCTGCAGATGTCTCTTCTATCATTTCTATGCCTGTCCTAATTATTTACCTAATCTTCTTTTTCTTTCTTGGAATGTTCTAATAGCTCTCATCAAATCAATTTTTCTGAATTCTGGCCAAAATATATCCATAAAAATTAATTCACTATATGCACTTTGCCACATGAGAAATCCGCTTAATCTTTTTTCGCCCGATGTTCTTAAAATCATATCTGGCGATGACTGTGGTAAATGTGATGTGTATAAATTGGATTCAATTTCTTTTTTACTAATATCATTAACATTAAGAGATCCCTCTTTGATCTTTTCAGCTATTTTCTTCACAGCATCCACTAATTCATTTTGTCCTCCATACGCTAATGCAATATTGAGAAAGTGATTATCATAATTTTTTGTTGCATCATCTAATCGCTTTAAAATTTCTTTAATTGAATCAGGCAGTAGTTCTATTCTGCCAATTCCTTTAACTCTCATTTTATTTTTATGAATTCTGGGATCATTGTACAGTTTTTCTAATCTAATGCGAATCAACTCATAAAGATGCTCTAACTCCTCATCGTCTCTATCTAGATTCTCTGCTGAAAGTGCATACAATGTAATTATTTTAATATCAAATTCTTCGCACCAATCAAGAAGATTCTCTACTGCATCGGCACCCTTCCAGTGACCTGTTTTTGGAATGGTGAGGTGTCTTTTTGCCCATCTTCTGTTTCCATCTAAAATCAAGGCAAGATGATTTGGAATATCTCCACCACGTATTTCGCTTTCAAGTCTTTTTGAATAAATTTTGTATAGCCCAGATAATTGAAATATTGTATCTTTTATTTTGTTAATATCTAATCACCACTAATAATTGGTACATGCTAGATGATATCAGTGTTTTTCAGGAATAAAGTTATTGCAAAGGAATTTTTGCTTATTTTAGTCTGAAACCATCTCTTGTCGTTTATGTTTTCTATATTTTTTAAAGAGAATAGTCGCTGAAATCA
>SCUP01000173.1 GCA_004297665.1 Nitrosarchaeum sp.
GAATCAAACGCGATGCTTTTGGCAGCTGATGTTGATGATAAACCGTTTTGGCTAACTGTAACTGAAGATGTTCCATTAGGAAGCCCAATAAAGTAATCAGAAAATAAATAAACTCAATCTGCGATTAATCGTAGATCATTAGGTTTTTTTCTTCTAGTAGTGCATGTAAGTTGTTTACTGATCTGTATACATCTGGTTCTTTTTTAGCACCCGTGCATACAAGTTTTCCAGAAGAAAATAACAAAATTACTGTTTTTGGATCTAGCATTCTATGGATTAATCCTGGAAATTGCTCTGGCTCATACATGCTTCTTGGTAACGTTCTTGCGGCTTGTTCAAGATGGATTTTACCGCCAAGGTTAATCGATGCTACTATATTTTGAATTTCAACTGTTGCATCTTTTTTTACTTTAATTCCACCTTTTCGAAGTTTTTGTACTACTGTTTTTACTGCCTTTCTTGCCATTTCTTCAGATTTTGATCCTGTGCATACCATTTTTCCTGAGGTAAAAATCAAAGTTGCTGTTTTTGGACTCTTTAGTCTAAAGACTAGTCCTGGAAATTGATCAGGATGGTATTCTACATCTGGAAATGTCCTTGTAATTTCATTTAGGTCCATTTTCTGGTCAACTGAAGCAGATGCTACAACATTTTCTACGCTTACAATAGGCTTTGTTTGTGGCATATTCAGGTTTTTTCTACCCTCCCTATAATAAAAGCACTCGCCATTTTTTTACCCTCAAGTAGACTATTTTTACAATTTCTACTTTAGGTTGGATTTTTCATTATTGCCTTTGATTATACGAATGATTTAATTTGGATTCATTCAACTCTGAATCTATTGGATTTTACAAACATCGATTTTGATCAACTCTTTGGATTAAATGATGACACTAATCCAATTATGATGTTAATCTGGATTGTTCCAATTATTATTTTTGTCTTTTATGGACAGAGAATTCAATTATCAATTACATCTGGAGAAATAAAAAAAGGAATCAAAAAACTAGAAGAATACAAAACTCAATCCCGAAGTGAACTAATTGATTATATTAAAAAAAATATGAATCCTAAAGATGATCCGACTAAAAAAATTGATCGCTTTTTAGATTATTTTACTATAATGCCAGTTGACATGGATCCAAACGGTATAGTTTCCAAAGTCAGACATATTGTAAGGGCGCGAGAAGATTATTCTCGAGAACATGTAAAATCACTGTCTCCTCAAACAAGTGATTTAGAATTAACCAAAATTCAAACACTGCTTGAAATTGCAACTTCTTTGCAAATGATTTACAAAGTAATCAATCACCTATACTTGACTGCAAAAAAACAAAATAACTATCCATTAATTTTACCGCTTCAAATGATTCTGCCTTTTATATTAGAAGAAGCAGAAGCAATGCACAAAGCCATTCCTGCTTTTAAAATGGGTCAGCCTATAGGTGATGGTATAGGGCCTATGGTTGTAGGTAAAATGATGCTTGATGCTAAAAAGGAATCAATTGCTTTTCAAACTGTTCTTAGTGAAATTCAATATGATGGTAGAAAATTATTTTTACTAAAAGCCGAAGGTCCTGGCTCTACTGTTGGTAGACCTGGAGATGCCGTAGAATCAATTGTTTCTAAAAACAAACCTGATGTTATCATCATGGTAGATGCTGCATTAAAAATGGAAGGAGAAGAATCGGCAATTATTGCACAAGGATTTGGTGCCGCAATAGGTGGAATTGGAACTGAACGATTTCAGATAGAGGATATTGCAACAAAAAATAACATTCCTATTTTTGCAATTGTGATAAAACAATCTGTCAAAGAGGCAATCACTCTAATGACTAAAGAAATCGCTGACAAGGCAGATAATGTGCGCTTGCAAATCTATGAGATGATTCATGACAATACAAAATCTGGTCAATCCGTTTTGTTAATTGGTGTAGGAAACACTATGGGGGTACCACAATAATGTTCACAAAAGAAAAAACTATTCTTGCATATACTGTAGAAAAATGCAATAAATGTAATTTAGAAAGAAAAAGAAAATTCCAAGTTGGAGATGTTCTTTTTACTGAAACCTCAAAATGTGATTCTTGTAATGGAACTACTGTAATAGAAAAAATCTTTGGCGAAACTATTGAGAAATAGTTGTTACTGTGACTCCATTTTCATTTGGAATAAAAGTATGCTCTGCCTGAGCGACTCTTTGCTCGTTTATTTCAATTAATATTGGATATGCCTGCACTGCTTTTTTATTTACTAGTTGTTCTAATAGTTCCCTGGCTTTTTTTTCTTCCCAATCTTTTGTAATCCATCTTAGTGCAAAAGGCAACATGTTGAATTTTTCCCAGATATAGTCAAGCAGTTTATCTGCTTCATCGTTTTTTGTTTTTTTTCTTGAATTTAATGCAAATATGTTTTTTATCTTTCCATTTCTTACAAATCC
>SCUP01000174.1 GCA_004297665.1 Nitrosarchaeum sp.
TTTGATGGTTCAGTAGAGCCAGCACCAATATTTGCTGAAACTGCAAATGAATACGTCTTGTCAGTTTCCAGATTACTTACAATATAACTAGTAGTTTTGCCATTAGTTGAACCTATAGCAGCATAAGCATCAGTGCCAAATACTTTTTGTATGTCATATCCACTAATTGACTGACCAAATGTGTTGGATGGTGGTTGCCAAGAAAGTTTGATCTGCGTAGGAGAAATTGCAGCTGCAATTAGTCCTCCTGGAACTGTTGTTGCTGCAGGTTTAACAGAGGAGCTTGATGAGGGATTGCTTGCTCCTTTTGAGTTTATTGCAGATACTTGATAAGTGTAAGTTTTGCTAGAATCTAATCCTTGGTGAATAAATGATGTAGTAACACTTTTGGTGTCTGCAGTAATAGTAGTAAAACTAGAAGAATCTATCTTGTATTCAATTTTGTATCCTGTTATAGATGTCATGTTCGTATTAAGAACAGGTTCATCCCAGATAAGAATAACAGATGAGGGGGAAATAGGCGAAGTCTTAAGATTTTTTGGAGAAGGTGGAACAGATGTAGAATTTGATGCAAATGCCTCAAGTATATTATTATCAGTATCTGTAACATATAGCAAGTTATTTTTTATATCTAATGTTAGTCCTGATGCAACAGCAATTAACAATGATAAACTAAAGCACAAACTAATTGACAGTATTCTATTCAAAGTACAAATATTCAATTAAACCCAAATTTAATAAATAAGATAATAAATTTCACTATCCATTTGATCAATTGAGATTAACAATTGTTACAAAAATTAACACTTTAGCACATTATTAGGTTTAAAAGATACTTATGCTAATATTTCATACGTAGTGTAAATATGGAAGAGACTGGAAGTAAGTGGGCAAATAGATTCATAATTGCAGCTATTCTTCAAGGCGGCGTAATAACTGCAATGTCCATAGTTATTGTCGGAATACAAATGTCATACACTCAAGTAAACATAATACAATATCTATCATTATCTTTTGAAGGTACTGCAAAATGGTTCTTTTTGGGAATCATATTTTATTTGATTGTTGTGCTTGCAGTAGCAGTGTCTGCATTATTTTACAGTCATCTTGAGATTACATTAAAGAAAAAATTCTCCAAAGCATCAAACGTGTTGGCAGGCATTCACCTAATTGGAATGAACATCGGTGGTGCAGGAGCAATGATCATAATGGCATTTGCAGGATTGGCCGGGACTGGAGTGCTTTCAATATTTACAGAAGGAAAGCTTGGTCCAAAATATCCTGCCATTATGGATTCTTTTATAGAGCCAATTGGTGGATTTATCGCCATACTTGCATTAGGAGTAATATGTGGCGGTATGGGTTTCATACTGGCATTTAGAAGCAAATAGTTTTTGATTATTCTTGTTTTGCAGTCTTTGGTTTTCGTAGTAATGAAGCAACAATAACTGTTGCCAGAATTATAAATACAATAATTAATGATGTGACAGTCGGGATATGATAAAATTCCGAAATTATCATCTTTGTGCCAATAAATAGCAACAATACAATTAATCCAGGCTTGAGATAGTGGAATTTTTCCATCATACCGCCAATTAAAAAGTACAATGCTCTCAAACCTAAAATTGCAAATACGTTGGATGTAATCACTATGAATGGATCTCGAGTTATTGCTAAAACAGCTGGAATAGAATCCATTGCAAATACCAAATCAGTCAACTCAATAATTGCAAGTGCAACTAGTAATGGGGTAGCATGCATTATCCCATTAATTGGGACAATGAACTTGTTTCCAACTAGACTAAGATTGACTGGCATGAATTTTTTTAGAATTCTAACTGCAATGTTTTTTTCTAATTCAATTTTCTTTTCTTCTTTTTGGATGATCATTCTAATCGCAGTATACCAAAGCAATCCACCAAAAATATAGATCATCCATTGGAAGTTATCCAGTAACGATGCGCCAACAAGAATCAATACTATTCTCATTGCGATTGCACTAAGGATTCCAAATGAGAGAACTCGATGCTGATACTTGTGAGGAATTCCCAACGTAGTAAATACCAGCAAAAATACAAACATGTTATCTACGCTAAGTGATTTTTCTAGTGCATAACCAGTGACAAACTCGATCATCTTATCATTACCAAGCGTAAAGTAGATCACACCAGCAAAGACACCTGCAAGAGAAATCCAAGTGATGGTCCAACCAAGTGCCTCTTTACTGGACATCACATGTTCTGTTTCAGTGGGCTTGGTTTTGCTCAATTTTCTTTTAATTTTGTGGAATAAACCAAGATCAATTGCTATTGTAACTGATAGAATTACAAAAAAGAGAATCCAAAGCTCTAATGTGATCACACCGGACTCTACTGGCAAATTGATTCATTTCATTTAGGTTGTGATTATAAATCAATCTTGAAATCTAGGCGGATTGTAACAAATGCGTTTTAAGATCTACACATATCTAAACTGGAACTGTTGCCCAACCTCTTTCAAATAATCGTGATTTTGTATCTGGTTTGACACAAGCTGGTGAACCATCACTATTTTTTATGATTAAGACAAGAGTTGGTTTGCAGTCAATCAGATTAGATGGGATACCATTTTTAAATTGTTTTAATGGTGACAAAACAATTTCTTTTTTATTTTTAGATATGTTAATTGTTGCAACATATTCTTCGGATATGTCCTTTGTACTAACAGGATACGGTAAGATATCAATCAAATCAATTTTATATGAACTCACATGAAAAGTTGGGGTTTCGTCTGTAGTGAGGGTTATTGTTTGATATTGTGTTTGATTGTAAATGTGAAGTGTGATAGAGGCACGTCCCTCCCAAATACACGTCACGTCTGATGGACATCTTGAATCTTCTATTTCTGAAAATTCCACATCAAGATCATCAATAGATAATCTCTGATGCAGTTTTATCATAAAAGGTTCATCAAGTTTTATTTCTTTAGACTCTAACGCAGATGACATTCCAATAGTTCCAATCAAAATCAAAAAGATTACAAGATATTTCATTATTTGATTAAAACAAGGATTAGAAGTTCATAAAGACTTCTAATCTTTTGTAAATAGACTTGTGAGGTAATGGTCGAGAAAACCTCAGTTCATCTATGGATTTACATTATCAAAATTAGAATAAAAGACTCGCGTAGAAATTATCAGTATGATCTAAATACTATTTTAATAAAAGTATGATTGGAATCCTCACCAAACAACTAACTGTTGTTGGTCTTAAGAACCAATTTAGAAATTTTAAAATTTAGCTACACATAGCGAACAACATGATACAGAGAGAGGAATTAGAACAAATTTTGAATTTTGTAGCAAAAAGATGGTTAGAGATTACAAAAGAACCAGACAATAAAGCCATGGGAACGTTGCCAAGCAATTTTTGGATGAATTCTGTGGGTGGAAAAGCAGGAAAAGGTAGATGGGTAACTGCATTAATGTATACAGAAAATGAATCAGATGCAAATGCATTCAAAGAAGTACTGCTAAGATGGCAGACAAAAGGGATGGAAAAAAATCATGCCCCCGATCTAATACAAATTGGAAAAAAGAAATAGACTATTAATAATTGAAAAACTTGACAAACATATTGTCAGAATTTTCAATTAAAGAAAAAGAGATTCTTTCTGATCATTTTTCAAATGCAGATGATAATGTCTTTGCAATAACCACACCAAGACAAGTTGATCGAGGTGCATTGATGTCAAGATATAGCAGAACAGACAAAAGCATGCGTAGAATATTTTTAGATGAATTTTTACAGAATAAAAACAGAGGGGAGGAATTTTACAACCGTGTACTCTTAGAATATGGAGATGATTCAGTTGCAGAATTAGGCGAAGCCCAGATTGCAATTGAAGGGTTATCAAATATCGCAGTTAAGAAAATCGAAGACAGAAGAATAGGACTATCATATTTGGAAAAATCATCAAGATACGTAGCATGGAATAAAAAAACAAACGGGCAATACAGATTCTATAGAGAACCAGTACTAATGAACTCAACGTTTGGGGATTTGTATTTAGATACATGTAATTTTTCATTTGAAGTTTATTCAAAAAATATTGAACCCATGATAAAGTACATACGAGAAAAATACCCGATTGAAAAATATACTTTTAAGGATTCAAAGGATGGAACAGAAAAATCATTTTCCAAATTAAAAGAAGAAAACGATATCAAATCGGCAAATATGATTTACAATGGATCCACAAAAGCTAAAGCACTAGATATTTTACGTGGACTTTTGCCAGCATCCACACTAACTAATGTGGGAATTACAGGAAACGGACGCGCTTTTGAGTACCTCCTTACAATACTTGCATCATCAGAACTGAAAGAAGAGCAAGATTTAGCCTCAAAAATCAAAAAAGAGCTTGACACTACCATCAAAGCGTTTGTTAGAAGAGCAGATGACAAATACGGAAAATCATTTCAAAATTATCTACAACAAATCAAAAAAACATCAAAAATAGTAACAAAAGAAATCAAACCAAAAATAATTTCAGGAGTAAGAACACAATTAGTTGATTATGAACCAGAAAAAACAGCAATGAACAAAATTATTACAAGCATAATCTACGAACAATCTCCAAGTACATCTTATAATATTATCATGCAACAAGTAAAAAAACTACCAGATGAAAAGAAGAGAAAAATAATCAGTGCATTTACAAAATTGCGCCAAAATAGACGCCATCGACCATCAAGGGCATTTGAAAGTGTATACTATACATTTGATTTACTCAATAATTTTGGGATGTTCAGAGATTTTCACAGACACAGAGCACTTACATTAGAAAGACAATTACTAACAACAGATCATGGATATAACATTCCAAATGAAATCAAAACTCTGGGAATTGAAAAAGAATACAGAGAGTGCATGACAAAAACAAAACAAACATTTGATAAAATCAGAAAAAAACATCCAGAACAAGGTCAATATGTTGTTAACTTTGCTTACAACTATCCATATTTTATGAAATTTAATCTTAGAGAAGCATGTCATTTAATAGAATTAAGAACTGTTCCACAAGGACATATTGATTATAGACGAGTTGCACAGCAAATGTTCAAAGAGATCAACAAAGTTCATCCCAATTTGAGCAAAATAATGAAATTTGTAGATTTAAAAGAATACGATTTAGAAAGATTCGAATCAGAAAAAAGATCTGAAGAGAAAAGAAAGAACCTTAAAAAATAGAAAATATTCTAATACAATCAAAAAGAGATAAAGACATGGCAGATAAAATTGTAAAAACACCCAAAGAGTGGAAAGAAGCATTGACACCTGAGCAATTTGAGGTGTGTATCAACAAGGGGACAGAGCCGCCATTTACTGGAAAATATTATAACAGTAAAGAAAAAGGCACCTACAAGTGTGTCTGCTGTGGAGAAACATTGTTCAAATCAGATACAAAATATGATTCAGGTTCTGGATGGCCAAGTTTTTGGCAACCTCTTTCAGATGAAAAAATAGAATACATATCAGATACTGATTATGGGATGGTACGCACAGAGGTAAACTGTAAGAAATGTGGTGCACATTTAGGTCATGTTTTTGATGATGGTCCAAAACCAACTAATCTCAGATACTGCATTAACTCAATTTCACTTGATCTTGACAAGAATGATGAGTAAAAGTAGCACTGATCACTAGTAAGCACATAAATCAAGAGAATTCAAAAATTATTAATAAAACACAGTCAATGATAAGAAAATCAAAGAAATGAATCACAATAACAAATCAGAAAGGAAAGAAGGAATTTGAGAATAATACTTTGTGGATTTGGCGTTGTTGGTCAAAGCTTGGTAAAATTATTTGATTCAAGATCAGAGGATCTTTATGCAAAATATGGATTAAAACCACGAGTTGTAGGTGTCTTTGATAGTAATGGTAGTGCTGTAGATACAACAGGACTAGAATTAGAAAGACTGATAGAAGTAAAGAAAAAATTTGGAACCGTAAAAAATTATGCTAACACAAAAAATAACATGTCAGGGATAGAGATGATCAAGAATTTAGATGCAGATGTTGTAATTGAGACTACTGCCAGCAATTACAAAGATGCAGAACCAGGAATGACTCACATAACAACTGCAATGAAAAGAAGAATGCATGTAATATCTGTAAACAAAGGTCCGTTAGCATTAGCATTTCCATCATTAATGGAGCTAGCAATTTACAATCAAGTTATCTTCAAATTTAGCGGAACCGTAGGTGGAGGAACACCAATTTTGGATTATGCAAAAAATAGTCTTAGGGGCGAAAGAATAATGTCTTTTTCAGGTATCCTAAATGGAACGACAAATTATATTTTAACAAACATGGCAAATGGATTATCATTTGCTACTGCTTTAAAAGATGCAAAAGACAAAGGGTATGTCGAAGCAGACGAATCATTAGATTTGGATGGATTAGATGCAGCTGCAAAATTAGTAATTCTTGCAAATTGGATCATGGATATGAAAGTGACAATGCCAGATATCAAATGTAAAGGAATACGCAACGTAACAACAGAGGATATTAAAAAAGCAAGCAAAAACAATTGTGCTGTAAAATTAATTGCTTCATGCAATAAAGAGCTGATAGTAGAACCGAAAGAAGTATCAGTAGACGATCCATTGTGTGTCAATGGAACATTAAACGCAATTGCATTTACATCAGAGCATTCTGGCACTCAAACAATTATTGGAAAAGGAGCAGGGGGAATGGAAACGGCAAGTTCCATCCTCAGAGATTTGTTAGACATCAGACAAGAGATTGCAAAAATTTGAAATCCAATTTAATCTCAAAAAGTGAGACAGCAGATCTACTAAAAACAGTCTCAGAAAAGTGGAGAATTGAATTTCCAAAAATAAAGAACCTCAAGGTACACCAAATTGCAGATGAAGCACAAATAATCACAGGCCAAGGAATAAAAATTTTGAAGATTAATGATGAGTATCTACCATTTTTATCAGAAACACAGTTGCTTGAAAAATTTCCTCATGTAACAGTAGACATGGGAGCAGTGAAGTTTATGTGTAAAGGAGCAAATGTGATGAGACCTGGAATCAAAAGTCACAGTGAATTTGAAAAAGAAAAGATAGTTTGCATTATTGAGGAATCACAGCATAAATTTCTTGCAGTTGGAAAATCTCTTGTTTCAAGTTCAGAATTAGAAAATATGGAAAAAGGAGAAGTTGTAAAAAATATGCATTACATTTCAGACAAGTTTTGGGAAATAGGAAAGACGATTTATGATTGATTTACTATCTGCATAATCCAAATACAACAAAATATTAAATCTATTTTATAGGTGACTAGATTTTTTCTGTAAATTCTTTGGTGCCATCTTTAGTGATAACAAGTATGTCAAGTCCATCACCGCTTGCAGAATCTCTAAGTGCTGCAGAACGAACAGCTCTTTTTGCTAAATCTATTGCTTCTTCTTGAGTCATGTTTGGTTTGAATTGAGGATCTAAAACACCCAATGCCATTTCAGCACCAGTTCCAACTGCAGCATATTGGTCTGGAAGAACAGAACCTAATGGGTCAAGAGTATACATGATAGGCTTGTCAACTACACCACCAACAATGACCTGAGTCAATAATGGAAAGTATCTTCGCTCATACATCATATTTGACATCATTTTAGCTACAGTGTTTGGTGGAACATCTCTTTTTAGTTCCATTTTTCTAATTTTTGCAAGTGCTGCAATTTGTAATGTTAAAATTTGCATATCAGCTACAAGTCCAGCACATGTTGCTCCCACTTTTGAAGTGATTGAAAAAGTCTTTTTTGTAGACTTGCTTACAAGAAAATTTCCAAATGCGATCCTTTTTTCACTTGCAAGAACTATACCTCCATTAAAAGTAATTCCTACAGCCGTTGCGCCTGGCATGTACATGGACATAATTGAAATGATTCTGGAGCATAATAAAGGGCTTTCTCCTTTTAGATACAAAAATGAGATAAAATATTTTATACGCTAAAAACAAAATATTGTATTGACTGAGGCCAGTATTCACCAGACAAAATTAAATGACATTGCAAATTGTGGCATCAGATCTGCAATAGGAATAATTTTCATAATACATGGTTCAGTAAAACTAAATCCAGGATTTGCAGGATTTCTAACAGGACAAGTAGGATTTCCTCCAGAGATGCAAATACCAATTGCACTAGCAGAGATAATACCTGGAATATTGTTAATTGTAGGTATCTTTACACGAATTTCTGCATCGATGTTAGCCATCATTATGCTTGGTGCAATATTACATGTCAAAAAAGCAACCAGTTTAACTGGAGAAGGTGGAGTTGAGTTTGAATTGATATTACTTGCAGGTTCGCTAGTGGTAGTTGCTGCAGGTCCAGGAAGAGCATCACTTGCACATATGATCAAAAAATTACCCAGATGTATTCATTAGTCTTTTCCAAATTTTTCCATTATAAGACAAATACATTTTGTGGTTTTTTTCAATAAATCAACTCTAGCAAATTCATTTGGGGAGTGTATACGAGAAAACATGTAGGTACTACCAATTGAGATACAAGGAGCATTTAGAGCATTTACAAAAGAATGCATCGGTCCAGTACCTGCATTTGAAACATTAAGAACTGATTTTCCAAATGATTGATCAGCTGCTTCTTTAACTTTAGAAACAAATGGATCAGATGGGTTTGTTCGTGCAGCTGCTTCGCCATGAAAAATTTTAATCAATACATCGCCATATCCCTTTGATTTCAAATGCTGTTTTAATCTGAGAACTTGTTTTTTGGGATCCATTTTAGGAACTAGTCTAAAATCAATTTTGACCAGAGCTTCTCCAGGAAGCACTGTTTTTGCGCCATTTCCAGTATAGCCTGAAACAAATCCGGCAATATTACAAGTTGCACCCCCAACCAGAGCTTTTTTTGCACTCAATCCATGCATGTTGCCTACAAATGATTTTATTCCAAATTCTTTTTTGAAGGATTTTTCATCAAAAGGCTCTTTTGAAATTATTTCCAAATCTTTTTTTGAAAGCGGTGTTATTTCTTTATACCAATCTTTAATGAGAATTTTTCCATTTGAATCCCGTAGTGTTTGTACAGCTTCAATTAATCGCCATGCAGGATTTTTTATCAAAACAGCCAAGCTTGAATGTGCATCGCGAATCGATTCCTTTACAGATAATTCAACATAAAGCAATCCCTTCATTCCAAGACCAATGATAGGCCTATTTTGTGAATCAACATAACCAAATTCCCAAATTACACCATCACATGAAAATTTCTTTTGATATTTTTTTAGATATTGATCAATATGTGTACTGCCTGTCTCTTCCTCGCCTTCAATTACAAATTTAATATTACATGGAACATCTCCAGTAGTTTTCAAATATGCCTCAACTGCCTTTATTCTAGTGATTAGTTCACCCTTATCATCAGATGAGCCTCTGCCAAAAATTTTATTTCCTTTGATTTTTCCGCTAAATGGAGGATCATCCCATAATTCAAACGGCTCTACAGGTTGAACATCATAGTGATTATAAAACATCAAAGTCTTGTTTGGATTCTTTTTTGATTTTACCTCTCCATACACAATTGGTGCCACATTTTTTAGTCGCAAGATTTCAGATGTTATTCCAGATTTTTCTAGTATTTTTTTTACCAATTGTGCACATTCTTCAATTCCTTCATTTTTTGCAGAAACACTTGGTTGTTGAATTAGTGTTTGTAAGTCAGAAATTAGATTATTCATATGTATATCAATATGCTTCAGTGGTTGCATGTTATACAATTCTATCAAATGGTTTCATTGCATTTGGGAGTTCATCTAATAGATCCATAGATGTCATGTGTAGCCCAAACTTTTTTTGAGTTGCTTTTCCAGCCAATCCATTGATAAAAGTTGCAGCTGCCGCAGATTCTAAAGCATTACGATTTTTTGCTAGCATTCCTGCAACCAATCCAGATAAGACATCGCCTGTTCCACCGACAGTCATTGCAGGGGTTTTTTTCTCATTGAGATATGTGGTAGTACCGTCAGAAATAATATCAGTTGCACCTTTAAGCAAAACAGTAATTCCATTATCCTTAGCATGCTTTTCAACCAATGCGATTCGGTCTTTTTTAGAATCTGGAGGCATTGTTCCAAATAAGCGTTTAAACTCTCCAGCATGAGGTGTCACTACAACATTTTTGTCAGGCAAAAGTGGCAACACGTCAGGAACAAGAGCACTTGCATCTAATGAGAGTCGTACATCTCTATCTAAAAGAGACTTTATCAAAAGTAGCAAAGAACCTCTTTCTTGGACTGCAAGTCCCATTCCAATTGTTGCAGAATCTAGTTTGTGGGGCAATGCACCGAGAAGTTTGTTAACAGCACCACGTGTTAATTTTTGATCAACTAGAGGAATTACAATAAGATTAGGAGATAGTGCACGCGTTGGAGTTACGTTAATTTTTGGAACTGAGGTATACACAAGATCAACTCCACATCGCAATGCTGCAATTGAAGAGAAAATAGGTGCTCCATGATAGATGTAGCTGCCTCCAATAACTAAAACAGTACCGTTATCACCTTTACGAGATTTTGCTTTTCGTGCAGGTATGAATTTTTTAACAGTTGTGCTTTGGAGTAATTTTCTAACCAATACAAAATATAGGAAATGCTGGAGGAATAAATCTTGTTTTAATCTAAAAGTATGTAAGATTAGGCCGATTTTGTATCAGGTTCAATATTGTGTTCAGATTCAGTATATGCCGTATCCAATTTTTTCTTCGAACCTCTACCAAAAAATGCCTTTCTTGCATAGCAGAGATAGGTGGTATGACCTATTCCCTGAAAAGAGTGTCTAGTTTTTCCTTCACGTGCCTCAATTGTTCTAATAATGTGCTCAGTGGATTCAATATCTGTAAACTCATTTTCAACTAGCGCCATAGTTAATTTTTCTAGCTGATTCATAGTAGGACAAATTGCAAAAACAGCACCACTTCCTTTGAGCATTTTGCGAACTTGTGGAAGTACAGTCCAAGGATCACCTAGATCAATTAAAGCCACATCGGCTTCTTCAAGGGGCATTTTTTTTGCAATTTTTAAATCCAAATTTTGTTGTGTGACATATTTTGACATTCCAGCTTTTTTGATATTTTTTTCAGCTATTTTCATAAAATTTTCATCAATATCAAAAGTATAGACATGCCCTCTTGGCTTTACTACACTTGCAACAAATGAGGTAAGAGAGCCACTGCCAGTACCAATCTCTAGAATTTTTTGGCCGCTTCCAATGCCAGCTCTTGCAATGATATAACCAATGTCTTTAGGGTATACTATTTGTGTACCATGTTGAAGTTTCATTACATAGTCATACATTGTAGGTTCGATAAGATAGACATACTTGTCTTTGTTAGTGACTAATCTGGAACCATATTCTTTTCCTATGGCATCAGCATGTTTGATGACACCTATATGAGTGTGAAGTGATTCTTTTTTGGATATTTTAACAAGCCATTTTTTTGATTGGTTAAAGTAAAACAATACAGGAGAATTTTGTTTAATCTTGGCCATGTGTTTTTTCTGAAAATTTTAGATAAGAATCTACTGGTTATTCTAGCATGATGTGATCATAATTCAGATTATCTTTTAGAAATATGAACAATAGTGTGTAAATTGAACAACTTGATTTCAATATCTGATGAAAAACACATCCGTATTCAATAAATACAGCAATTTGCTAAACACAGCATGTCAAATATGAAATGTGTGTCATGTGGAATTGGTTTCTTTTCCCCAACAGGGGCAGACAAATGTTCCAGATGTGCAGGAAATGAATCTCATGGAAGTGCAGGCCATGATTCTTGTGGCTGTGGGCATAGTCACTAAATCATTTTTTTAATAGCTAGCGATTAAAACCGGAGCATTTTTTATCATTTAAAATTAGAAAGACTGGAGTCACACATCTAAAAGTTATAAAAAATTACATTTTATCAGGTGCGACAATACCCAGTAATTCAAGTGCCTTTTCAAGTGTTAACTTGAATGAATTTACAAGACACAATCTGGAATTTTCTAATTTTTCATTACCTAGATCAAGTACTTTAACATGTTCATAAAAGGAATTAAATGCAACAGCCAAAGCATGACAGTATCTTGCCATAACTTTGGGAGATAGATTTTTTGCGGCATCCATAACATGAATATCAAATAACCCAATTGTTTTAATCAAATCCAGTTCAGATGGATCATTTAGTAAAGAAAAATTAACATCAATTGATGGAGTTCGCATAGACTTTTCAATTATCCTAGATGCTCTTGCAAAAGTATATTGTATGTATGGAGCAGTATCACCTTCTAAGCTCAGAGATTTTGTCAAATCAAATGAAATTATCTTATCTAAATCCTGTTTTATCATCTCATAACGCAAAGTTCCAACAGATACCTTATGAGCAATTTTTTCAATCTCAGAAGCAATCATTTCAGGATGTCTCTTTTTGGTTTCCTCAATGGTTTTGTATTTTAGCAAATCATAAACAGAGTCAGCATTAACATAGAGGCCTTTTCTTCCTGACATCTGAGCTTGTTTGCCATCAGTATTTAATCCCAAAGTTTGTGCTGTATCAGCACTAAGTGTAACTGACTCATAACTAAGATGAACATATGCGTCTTCAGCAGATTTGAATTTAGACATTAGTGTCGTAATAATTTTTTGAAGCCTTGCTTGTCTTGAATCAATTACAGTGATTACTTTTTTTCCAGTAAAGTTTTGTTTGGGCTCGCTGCTAGGCACCAAAGTAGTTTGCCAAAGAATATGATTACCAGGTTGTATCTTTTCATATTTTTTATAATTGAAAGGATCTTCTAGCAATCCCAACTTCCATGCAGCATATGGGATGTCTTTTGCAACGTATGTTGCAGTACCATTACTTCTAACAATGACTTTATCCTCTTCGTTGTTTTCTCCCCTAATCACCCAACAACCTGCATTTTTACCTTCATTTTCAAACTCTATGAGATTTAGTTCTTTGAGTTTTTCAAAGATTTCACCCCATAATCCTGAACGAATTATCTGTGATTCAAAATTCAGACAATCATAATAGACTCCCAAGTTCCAACATGTTTCAAGCTGATTTTCCAAAACACGACGTGTAATTTTATCAGCAAACTGGGCAGTTTCAGAAGTGCCATCTTCTAGTTCTTTGAGAATGTTTTTTCTAATCTCTTCCAAACTAGAATCCTTTTCATATTTTTCAGTAGTTTGAACATAAACATCATCACCGCAATAATGATCAAATTTTTTTCCTTGAGGAGGTTGCAGGGCAAAACCAAAGTGTCTAAAACCAACTACAATATCTGCCACTTGTAAACCAGAATCATCAACATAATTCAGTATGTTTACTTTGTAATTGGATTTTTTTAAAATTCTAGCAATAGCATCGCCAAGAAGAATGTTACGTATATGACCTATGTGAAGAGCTTTGTTAGGATTTACACTGGTATGCTCTACCACAATTGTAGAATTTTTTCCCAAATCTATAGACCCAAACTCATCTAAATTAGATTCAGATAAGATCAACTGGTTTAATTTTTCCCAATTAGCAAAAAAGTTAAGATATCCAGAAGGATGAGATTCCACATTAGATACAAGAGTGCTTTGAGATTGTCTATATTTTTCAGATAAAATATCTGCAATTTCTTTTGGGTTTTTCTTTAGGTGTTTTGCAAGTAAAAATGAAACATTTGAGCTTACATCACCAAAGCCTGGTTTTGCAGGCTCAACAGAAAATGAAATATCAGATACAGAGAGATCATCTAATATTTTATGGAGATTATTTTCAATTTCATCTATTAATGATTTGAATGACAATACTATACCTCAGATAATTTGGGTGCTAATTTATCTAGTGCTTCTATAACTCCATCTCCAGATTTAGCAGACACAGTCATTGTTGCCTGAGATTTGACATACTCTGTAGAATTTCCCAATGCAATGCTTGTTTTTGCAACTTTGAATAAAGGAATGTCAGTTGCACTGTCCCCTATTGCTATTACATCATCACTGGAAATAGACAATCGTTTCATAACTTCTTGGAATCCAGTACCCTTGTCAATTCCACGTGAATTAATATGAAATGCATACTGACTATCTGAAAGTAAGACATCAAGATTTTTCTCCAGAACCAGTTGTTTTGCCATATTCAAGTCAAATGTTCTCTCCAATACAACTTCAGTCATTCGTGGAAAGACTGGTTTTTCTACAACATTGTCAATATCTTTTTTAATAATTTGAAATGCTTGCTGACATTGTTGTATGTTGCCAAGTAAAATATGCTCATTTGTATTTACAGTGATACAACCACCGTTCTCACCTACTGCAATTCTTGTAGTTCCACCAAAAATTGACAACAGATATGCTTCTACAGATGATCGCCCAGTTACAAAGATTACATTATGGCCGATGTTTTTCATATGCCTTAAAGCAGAAAGTGCATCTAAATTAATTCGGCCACCACCATTTTCAGTTATAGTACCATCAATATCTACGGCAAATGTTTTAGGCTTCATACAAGTGGATTGTGGAACCGAAATATCTGCTATGCGTTATTCTTTGCCTAGATTAACAAAAAAACAGATGATTAAATAAAAAATGTAAAAAAAGGAGGAAAAGATAATTGAATTTAAATTACTTTAAACGAAATTAACTTGAAATCTTTTACTTTCTGTGTTTTGGCAGACATGCTTTGCAATATACAGGTCTGTCAGGTTTTGGTTCAAAAGGTACTTTGTCTTCCTTACCACAATCTGCACATGTGCAAGGATACATTATTCTTTCTTCGGACATGATTTTATACGATTTTCACCTCTTAAGTAGTATCGCATTATTTTGGAAAACAGAGAACAGACTTCACATGGTTTCAAATTGAAGTCAAATCAAGATCAGATTATCGTCGTTCTCGGATTTTTTGTTCTAAAATATCGATCAATTCATTAACCATGAAATCTCCATCGCGGACATGGCTAATTCCAGTAATAATCTTTATTCTAGTCATTGTTTCAGCAGTGATTTGTAGTTGAGGCATACTTTACTAACAGTGCATTGTTATTTAAAGCAAAGAATCATCTATAGACAAATAAGATAATCACAAAATTAAGATAGTTTAATGCACTTACAGTCACAATCAAACATTCCTGTTTTTCCCATGCATTGATCATGATGTTCATGATAACATTTGTCACAAGTAACCAAGTCACATCTTTACGAAGAACTATGATAAATACCGAACGTACTTGATTAAAACTAGACTATTTCAAATAACACATTATAATTATGAAGTGACATAGAAAAATAGTAAAAAACATGTCAAAAAAGGGGGTCATAGAGGAAATTTTTAGCAAAGCAAGATTTGCAGATGATACGAAAGCATACAGAATTTTCTACAGAGATTTTGAGAGATTAAGAGAAACAACATTAGATGAATTTATCAAAGAATCAAACAATTTTCAAACCATTCCAATCACAAGAATAGAGATAATTAAGAAAAATCATAGGATTTTATTTGAAAAGGACAGTAAAAAGACTGAATAGATTTGGGAATTCCTGAAAAAATTAAAGCCATTCAAGATGAAATGGCAAAAACACAGATCAATAAAGCTACAAATCATCACATCGGTTTACTAAAAGCAAAAATTGCAAAACTAAAACGAGAGCAAGAAGACAAAGAAATTCAAAAAAGTGGTGTAAAAACAGATGGATTTGATGTCAGACGTGCAGGAGATGCTACAGTTGTGTTTATCGGATTACCAAGTGTGGGCAAATCAACATTGCTAAACAAACTAACAGATGCAAAGTCTGCAGTTGGGGCTTACCAATTTACAACTTTAACAGTAGTTCCAGGAATGATGGAATATAGAGGAGCTAAAATTCAAGTTCTCGATTTGCCTGGAATCATTAAAGGTGCATCAAGTGGAAAAGGATTGGGCAAAAGAATACTATCTGTTGCAAGAACTGCAGATTTGGTTTTACTCATGTTAGATGTTTTTCAGCCTTTTCATGAAGATGTATTAGTTAATGAATTAGGAAATATAGGAATTAGATTAAACAGACTACCTCCAAACATCACAATTGAAAAATCATCTATGGGTGGAATTGCCGTTGCCCAACAAGTAAAACTAACAAAAATTTCAGAACAACACCTAAAAGACATTTTACATATTTATGGCATAGTCAGTGCCAGAGTTGTCATTAGAGAAGACATCACATCAGAGCAATTAGCAGATCACATAGCTGGAAATATTAGTTATTCAAAATCACTTACAATTTTAAACAAAATAGATCTAGTAGATAGAGAATTTCTAGAAGATTTGAAAACAAAAATAAAATCCGAAGTAATCGAAGTTTCAGCAAATTCAGAAATCAACATAGAATTGCTAAAAGAGAAAATCTATGAAAAACTTAATTTTATTAGAATATACATGAGACCAAAAGGCGGGGAAACAGACTTTAAAGAACCGTTAATTGCAAGAGAAGGCGATACAGTGGAAGATATTTGCAACAAACTACATCGAAGTATGAAAAGACAATTCAGATATGGTTTGATTTGGGGGAAAAGTGTAAAGTTTGGAGGACAAAGAGTTGGATTAGATCACATTGTACAAGATGAAGATGTTTTAACAATAATTAAAACACGTGGAGCATAATTCTAATTTCAAATAACAAAATGGATCAAGATACAGAACACAGATGGTGTAAATATTGCATGGCAAAAACAAAACAAATTCTTGTTTTTCTTCCAGAAATGGCAACATACAAGCGTAGAAGACAGTATCAATGTACTATTTGTGGAAAAAAAAGTTGGTTGCAAGGAAGAAGACCGTCAGCTGAAAGTGTTTATTGAAATTTTTCCGATCAGAATTAAATTTTAGAAATAAAATTTCGTTGACAAATAGTAATCAGTTTGTGTAATTTTGTTTATTCTAACTATAGAAAAGCTATGAAAATGGCGATTCATCAATGGCTACAAAAAGAAAAGCTGCCTCTAAACGTAGATCTAGTAGAAAATCTGCAGCAAAAAAAGCAGCTCCTAGAAGAAGAGCCGCTCCAAAAAGAAAAGCAGCTCCTAGAAGAAAATCTGCAGCAAAAAAAGCAGCTCCTAGAAGAAGAGCCGCTCCAAAAAGAAAAGCAGCCCCTAGAAGAAAAGCAGCAAAAAGACGACGATAAAAACGTCAAAAAACTAACAATCGTCATGTAATGACGATTTGTTTTCCTTTTTCTAATTTCTAAAATTAACTAAACATTTGCTATCAGGTAAAAATAATCAACATAACACAAGTCATTTCTTAGGAGAACATTTGGCTTGGAGGTTGTGAACTTTTTCCTTTAATTGCATTTTTTTGAACTGTAAATTTCTTATCAGGTGGAGTAATAGATAGTTTTACAGAAGTGTTAATGGCATAATGCGGAGTACCATCGGGATTTGTAAAATTGACAGCTTTACCAACACGATCTAAATCAACTTTGACTTTTACAATTGTTCCATCTTCTAATTCAAAAGATACAAAATCATTTTCAAGACGTTTGTAATCCAACATTTTAAATTCTATTTTTTCAGGATTTTCACTCATCAGTAATTCACTTTGTCAAGCATTAGTAAAGATAACTCATCAGTTTGATTTGGTCTTCAGTACTAATGATATTTTTGTTAGTCAGTATTTCCAAAAGTTCCTTAAATAATGCTTTTTGTTCCATAGACATTCCTCCTGCCGGTCCTTTTTCTCCAGGTGGACCAGGTGGACCTCTTGGACCAGCTTGACCCACTGGACCCTGTTCACCTATTCTGCCTTGTTCACCAGGTGGACCTATCGGACCTATCGGACCTCTTTCACCTTGCAGACCTTGAATACCTTGTGGACCTTGTGGACCTTTTTCTCCTAATGGACCAGTTGGACCTCTTTCACCTTGTGGGCCTTGTGGACCTTGTGGACCTTTTTCTCCTAATGGACCAGTTGGACCAGTTAATCCTTTATCGCCTTGCAGACCAATTAGACCTTTGTCACCTTTTTCTCCTTGTGGACCAGGAACTCCG
>SCUP01000175.1 GCA_004297665.1 Nitrosarchaeum sp.
ACAATGGGCAAACCAGTCAAACAAATAGAAGAGGTCAGAAAGAAGAATGCATGAAAATAGAACAACATATCCTAAAAGAAAAGCTCAGATGTATCAACAATTACTCGAAATTCCAAAAAAATACAAAGTCATAGCTATCGTTAAAATAAACAAAGTTAGAGCATCACAAATTCTTCCACTAAGAAAAGCACTCAAAGGTGACGTTGAGTTTGTATGTGTAAAAGACAGAGTTGCACAAAAAGCATTAGAAAAACTAAACATTGCAGGAATCAAAGGAATTTCAGAAGAACTCACAGGTCAATGTCTTTTCCTGTTTACCAACATGTCACCATTTAAGCTAAATGTGTTATTGTCAAAAAATAAAATTATGATGGCAGCGAGAGGTGGAGATATTGCAAGCGTAGACATTGTCGTGCCAGCAAAAAACACAGGAATTGCACCAGGGCCAATGCTTACAGAATTCAAAGAGGCAGGAATCCCAACAAAGATTGATCAGGGTACAATTTGGATTCAAAAAGATACTACCCCAGTAAAGAAAGGAGAGACAATCAATGAAAAATTAGCAGCACTACTTGGTAAACTAGATATCAAACCAGTAGAGGCAGGAATTTCACTGTATACTGCATTAGAAGAGGGTTTGAAATATGCAGCAGAAGAGATGATCGTAGATGTTGCAAAAGTAAGAAACGCATTTACTCAATTCCATCAAGAAGCAATTTCACTATCTATTGAAGCAGCATATGTAACTGCGGAAAACATTAACCAAATTCTCAGCAAAGCTGCTCAATCTGCACGTTCTGTATCTGTTGAATCAGGATTCATGACAGATGAAACCAAAGAACAGATACTACAGAAAGCCCATAGTCAAGCTAAATCTGTCTCGACTAAAGCAAAAGACTACACAGCATCTTAATCCAAACTTCCTTTAGCTCTTGGAAGATTCCAGTTGAATTTCATTGCAATCAATCTTAATGTTGTAGTTAGAGAAATTCCCAAAATTGTTGCAGAGTATAATTCCCCTCCAAAATATAATGTAAAGTAAAAAACAACAACACCAATAAAACTTGCTGAAATATAAAATTCCTTGACAAAAACTATTGGAACTTGAGTAACAAAGACATCTCGTAGTATTCCACCACCTACGGCAGTAAGTATTCCTGCCAACATTATTGCTAGGAAATTCAATCCAACTAAATTATAAGCAAATGTTGCCCCAATTATTGTAAAAACTCCCAATCCAATAGCATCAAATTTCAAAAACAGATTCCAGTGTTTCTTGAGATGAGAGTACAAGAAAAAAATAGCAACGCCTGATAGAACAGTAATTATCACATATACAGGATCAGATAAAGAATTTGGGAATTGCCCCATGATAACATCCCGCATTGTACCACCAGCAACACCGGTAATTGTTGCTAATAGTAAAATTCCAACAATATCGGATTTGTGTTCAATTGCCTTAAACGCACCAGTTACTGCAAAAGCCATAGTACCAAACAGATCTAGAATGTAAATGAAAACCTGAGCGGGAATTGAAAAATCAACCAATTAAAATGAAAAATGAATAATTGTTAATTAACATTGATGTAAATAAAAACCAAAATTAAATTGAAAAAATAAAAGTTGTCTAGCCAAATAGAGAAGA
>SCUP01000176.1 GCA_004297665.1 Nitrosarchaeum sp.
GAATATTTTAAGAGTAGGGTCCAAAATTCCACTTCTAATAATTCTATTTGGAAAAATAAACTGAATTGATGATAAATGGATTATAAAATAAAAGATATTGAAAAAACATTTGATGGTGAAATCACTGAAAATCTTGGTAACAATGAATATGTGATTAAAATCAACACCGTCAAACATCAAATAAAAATTCTAAAAATGGATTCAAAAGGAATTGAATTTGTACTAGATCAAAAATATCATAGAGCAAAATATCTTGAAAATTCAACAAATGAAATGAATCTCATCATTGATAATGTACCAATTACTCTTAACATGCATACTGATCTTGATAAAATTGTCTTCAAAAACTCTGGAGGTGCAAGTTCTTCTAATACTCAACTAACATTAAAAAGTCAAATTCCTGGCAAAGTTGTCTCTATTGCTGTTCAAGAAGGTGATTCTGTAAAACAAGGAGATATTATTTGTACTTTAGAATCTATGAAAATGCAAGTCTCTGTTAAATCTCACAAAAATGGTTCCATCAAATCTATCAAAATTAAAGTAGGTGGAACTGTAGCTAAAAATGATATTGTTGCAGAAATAGAATAAACAATTATCTTACTTTAGAAATTTTTTAATTTCTTCATAATTAGGTTCGTTTAATGGACTATCTGATACCCATTTGTATCCAATTTTTCCGTCTTCCATTATTATAAACACAGAACGTTTTGCTGCATTGTAATCTTTGATGTGCAGTAGGTGTGGCATTAAAACATCGTAATCACGAATTGTTTTACTGTTATAATCTGCCAATATTGGAAAATTGAAGTTGTGTTTTTGTGCAAATGCTTTGTTAGCAAATGGTCCGTCATTACTTATCGCAACTACTTGTGCACCTAGATTTGTTATCTCATTCCAAGAGTCTCTAAACTTACACAGCTCATTTTCACAAACCGGAGAGCTTGCAGCAACAAAGAATGACAGTATAATTTTCCCCCCCTTAAATTCATCCAAAGTCCTCATCTTGAGATCTATGTCTGGAAGCTCAAAGTTTGGAGCAATATCTCCAATACTCAATGACATGATCGCATTTAGTGTTATCCTATTAAGTACTTTTCAAAAACTGCTTTTCTAAAATTTAAATTAAAAAAGTGCATACCTTTTTATACAAAAACTTGGGTTCAAAGCTAAATTGGTCGGGGAATTAGCGAGCAATTATAGTACTGTAGTGTTAATGTTTGGATTTGCAGTAGTAGCAATGGCACCTGCACTTTTAATTTCTAGAATGATATCTCCTCGAAAAAGAAGCAATCCAGTTAAATTTTTGCCAATGGAGTGTGGACAAGTCCCATCAGGCGAAGGACGAACTCACTTTATGATGCAGTATTATGCTTACATTTTGATGTTTGTTGTTTTTGACGTTATGGCAATTTTCTTATATGCATGGGGAAGTGCACTTTTAGAACTACCAAAATCTGCAACTTTGCCAATTATTGGTTTCTTGGCAATTATGTTTGCTGCAATGGCTTTTGCATTACATCAGTCAGGGAGACGAAACATATGGTAGTTTTTTATATAAATCAAAATTATGAAAATGGAGGATTATATTGTTAAAAGATCTGATAACACCACAAAATGCAAATGTGTTTGTTGGAAAGTTAGGTGATATTTTAGAACAAGCAATTGATAAACCATTGGGATATGCAATCAATTGGGGTAGAATATGGTCACTTTGGCCTGTTCATATTGAAACAGCATGTTGTAGTGTAGAGTTTGGAGCAGCATCTAGTCCAAGATATGATGTTGAAAGATTTGGTATCATTGAGGCATTTGGTTCACTTAGACAATGTGATCTGATTGTAGTTCAGGGAACTATCACAAGAAAAATGGCACCACGTCTACGTTTAGTTTATGATCAAATGCCAGAACCAAAATATGTCATTGCAATGGGAGCATGTGCAATTACTGGTGGCTTGTATTTTGATTCATACAATGTACTTCCAGGTATTGATGGAGTTCTACCAGTAGATGTCTATGTTCCAGGTTGTCCACCTAGACCTGAAACTCTTATTCAAGGATGTATGTTATTACAAGAAAAAATCAAGAGAATGAAGGCTAGGAAGTTTGTATAATGAGTTCTGATTCTGATACTGAACCAATTGAAACCACATCTGATGTAACACCTGCATCTACTAAAGCAAGTCCTACTCCAGAAAAAGAAATTGAACTACCAAAATTTGAAAAAGGTCTTGCAGATAAAATTGTTGAAAAATTTGGTACTAGAGTTAAAGTAGCATTTGTAAAACCTGATAGGGTCAGGATTAATGTTAGCAGGGATGATGTTAAAGAAGTAGCTGAATTTCTAAGAGATGTTCTGAATTTTGATCATGCTGAATCTGTATCAGGCGTAGACTATCCTCAGGACAAAGAAATTGAAGTAGTTTATCATTTAGGTTCCTACACTGATTCTTCACTATCAAGACAAGTTCTTGTATTGGCAACCCGAGCACAAAGAGAAGAAAATCCAATTCCTGGAAACGATGCAACAAAACTTCCTAGTCTTCGAGAAGTATTTTACAGTGTAGAATTTCATGAAAGAGAGATTTTTGAAATGTTTGGGGTTTACTTTCAAGGTCATCCAGATAATCGACGATTACTTTTGCCAGAAGATTGGGCAGATTTACCACCACTAAGAAAAGATTTTGCAATTAAAGGAAGATAGAGATGAATAACGAATTACCACCGGGACTTGCACTTCAGAAAGTAGATGAGAGAATTATGACTCTCAATGTTGGACCACAACACCCAGGTTCTGGTCATATGAGAATCATTGTACAAATTGATGGTGACTTTATTGTTGCATGTGATCCTGATCCTGGTTATGTTCACCGCGGTGAAGAAAAAATGGCTGAATATCGAAACTATATTACAAACATTCCACATTTAGAAAGACCTGTAATTCATGATTCTTGCAATGTTTTGTATCCATATGTTTTAGGAGTTGAAGAACTTCTTGGCATTGAAGTACCAGAACGAGCAAAATACATTCGAGTTATTGCATCTGAATTGAATAGATGTGTTTACACAATGTATTGGCTTGCAATCTATGGTATATTCTTAGGTCACTCTACAATGTTTATGTGGCCAGCAGGTGATCGTGAGTTACTAATTGATTTATTAGAAAAAATGACAGGAGCTAGAGTTACTCATGCTCATTTTGTACCGGGTGGTGTAAGAAATGATTTGCCACCAAACTTTGAAGATGTTTGTTTAAGACAAGTAAACTATTTTGAAAAAAGAATCAAAGAATATGCAGCAATTTTCTATGATAATCCAATTTTAATTGCTAGAACTGCTAATACTGGTGTTTTATCACGTCAAGATGCAATTCGATTAGGTACAACTGGTTCTGTTCTTCGTGCTAGTGGTGTTGACTATGATCTTAGAAAAAAAGAACCATATGATGTCTATGATGAATTAGATTTCCAAACCAATGTACTCAAAGAAGGTGATTCTTATGCAAGATCAAAAATTCCATGGCTTGACATGATGGAAAGCTGTAGAATAATTAGACATGCATTACAAAAAATGCCTAAATCAGGTTCTGTAAGAGTAAAACTAAAACCAAATCCAAAAGGAAAAGGACTTGATTCTGTATACAAACGTGTAGAATCTGGTAGAGGTTCATTGGGTTGCTATATTGTCTCTGATGCAAAACCTGAACCTTATAGGGTAAAACTTAGTGTTGGTTCCTTTAGAAACTTAATTGCATTACCATATCTTCTCAAAGGTGAAAAACTTGGAAACATGCCAGCTGTATACTGGAGTCTTAATTATTGGCCAGTGGAGGCAGATAGATAAATGTCTGTCATTGCACCAAACTTCAAGTTTAGTGAATTTGTAAAGTCTATTTTAGATAATGTATTTTGGATACTTTTGATCTTTGCATTG
>SCUP01000023.1 GCA_004297665.1 Nitrosarchaeum sp.
CGTATGTAAAATCCACAGATGCACCGCCATAAGTATTGACTGTGATTTTATTTGCATTCTCAGCAAAAAAGCCAGGGTTTTGTTTTTGTAGCACACGTAATGCTTCAGATGCAATAAGTGCACCTTCACTGTGAACATGTAGTTCCACAGGCTTACCTTCTTCCAAATCTTTTCTCATGTTACTTACCAATACATCAATAGATTGAAGATCTCCTTTTTTGAATTTTAGTTTAATTGCCTCTAGTAGATCCTTCCCAAAGCTGTCAGTACGATTGTAAATTCTTTTTACAGGTTTGCAAAGCGTATCTGCAAGAAGTTGAGCATTTTTATCTGCATCTTTTGGAGTGTTGAGTATACCATTAACATAGTATACGGCATTGTTGTTAAAACTGCAGGACGGTTCAAATGTTTTCATGTCTCCATCATATGTAGGTGGGACTAGTTCTTCTATAGATCTAGATTTTTCTTCTTGGGTTTGCCAGCCAGATATCTTTTGTTCAGATTTAACAATTTTTTGTTTTTCTACCTGGAAATTCAAAGAACCGATAGTGGCACTATCATATTCGGCTTTGGCACTATATGTTCCTGGAGGATCATATATTCCAATTTTATAATATCCTTCAAAATTGCCAGTCTTTGAAAGGCTTGGAGTAACAGTGTTCTGAGTTCCATCTGGTTTTGTAATAATTATAATTATTGGCACTCCTCTTTTGTATTGCATCACTTCTCCCCAGAGCTTAACTGTGACTCCATTTGTAGCATCATAGGTTTGTTTGTCAACAAAGAATTTATCACTAGGCATGGTTTGTTTGTCAATACTAGTTACTGGTTGATTATCACATTCTGCGCTAGGTATAACATTCTCCTTACAAAAGTCTAAACCAAATTTTTCTGCACATAAGTCCAATTGAGTTTTACAATATTCATCATTATCAGCTACTTCACACAGGTCTGTACTTGCATTATATTCATAGTTTGAACCGTATTTTGTCTTACAGTATTCATTCCAATCAATTGGTGTACACAGGTCTGTACTTGCATTATATTCATAGTTTGAACCGTATTTTGTCTTACAGTATTCATTCCAATCAGTTTCACCAGTATCTTGTGAATCCCCAATATCTTGTGAACTATCTTCATTTGTAGGACAACGTATTGCAAGATCTTGTTGTTCTACCTGCGATAATAAACTCTCAATGTCAACCGCGCCAAATGTATTTGCATTAGTCGCATCTGCCACATGAGTAGTACTAACGCGCCAAAGACCAACACCAGAATCCCCCTTACAATGTGGTGAGCCGCCTAGAAAGTTTGGAGATGTACCTGTATACGTGCCACTTTCTTGGTAGTGAAGTTCAACTGACCCAACTCCAATTTCACCACCATAATAACAAAGGAGAGTAACCCAATCGCCTACACGTGATTCATGAATACCAGTAAATTGAAAATCTCCAGCGCCTGCAGGACATGTAATACTAGATCCATATGCCATATCCAGAATAGAATAAAATGTTTGTGATGATGCTGAAATATTTGTCTCCAATGACATATTGATGTCTTTTTGCTCTCCGGCGTTTAGATGTATATTTACAATAAGAGTACTAATTATTACAATAATTGTTAACAACACAACTCTTGTTCTAATGTCCATTGAGATGATGTTTGACATCTTAAGATGTAATTAAAGAAGATCATCAGTGGATGTTTTACAAATCAACTTGTAATATTTTCATAAAAATAGATCCAAAAAATAGAATCAATTGAATTATTACAGTTCGTAAAAAATGATA
>SCUP01000177.1 GCA_004297665.1 Nitrosarchaeum sp.
GAATATTCTTCCAACATTTCATATCCATGAAAAGCTGTTTTTGCAAACATCTTTTTCTTCTCAGGATTGTATAGATATGGAGCATGAACTTTTCCTGTGTTTCTACCGCTTGAATGAAATGCAACATTGTGTGTTTGTTCTATCACCGCAATCTTTTTTGTTTTATTTAGAAACCCAAGAAAATATGAGATTGAAGTACCCAGTATTCCCCCACCAATAATTACTAGATCAAAGTTATGTGCCAATGCATCTCATTTCATTTTGGTCAATATTAAATTGAATATGTGGCAATCAAGATTAATATCATATAAAATCTGAGTTCTAATTATGTTGCCTGATAGATGCTCTATTATGGAAAATGGAAAACAATGTGTAAATCCACCAGAATTTGTGGTATCTATTGTGGTAGAAAAAGATGAATACATGGTTGGAGTCACATGTGATAAACATAAACAAATAGTCTCAGGAAAAATTCAATCTCTTCAGAACGAAGATAAAATACCTCGTGGAAAGATCAGTTTTTCACCATTAAAAGCAGTTGGAACTGACTGTATACATGGTGATCCTGATGATTTTGTCCATTTAGACATTAATAATCCTAAAAATTGAAATAATTTCTTTTTAATTACATTGTATTGCTTTTCAATATATTATCTGATTTATTAAAAATTAACGACATTTTATTGATCATAAAAAACAACGCTGCTGTTTCTGAGATTAGAGGTAATTCTTTACACATTAAACAGAAAGAAAAATGGATTACAATTGGTGATAATGATGGACCGGCCCACATGCACGTTAATACTGAATTGATACGAATTGCCAAGTTTATTGAGGAAGAAAAACCTGATCGTACAAGCTTTAGTGTCCAATTTTTTGATCAAAATGGAGACCGTGTTTTAGGCGCATTTTTTACAAAAATGTATGACCAAAGTAATAATCTTAACTTTGATAGAAAAAAAATTTATGAAAAATTGTGTGAAAAATACGGTTCAAAAATTCAATTTTAAAAAAATACCTTGTCTGAAAATGACAAGGAGAAAAATTTTATTCCTCTAATTGTTTTTTCTTCTTTTCTTTTTCAGATTGTTGTTTAGCTAATTCTAATTCTTCATTTGTGTGTTTGAATTTTTTCAATCTATTGATAATTTACAATCTATATATAAAAACTGCACCGTTATTCTCGATATGATCTAAGCGTAAATCCTCACTTAATACCCAACAGAATAAATGGGTTTTTTTCCATTAATTCCTAGATTTAAATTCTTTACAGTAATTTCTGCCATTTTTGCTCTTGTCTCTTTGGTTGAACTTCCTATGTGTGGTGCTAAAACAACATTTTGCATCTTTGTTAATGGATGTTTTTTACTAATGGGCTCTGATTGATATACGTCAAGAGCAGCTCCTGCAATAATTTTTTTATTTAGTGCTATTATGAGGTCTTTTTCATTAACAATTTTGCCCCGTGCAGTATTAATTAAAAATGCAGATTTTTTCATTTTTTTAAAAATTTTCATATCAAAGAACTGATTGGTTTCTTTTGTGTGTGGTACGTGTATTGAAATTACATCACTCTGAGTTATCAGTTTGTCTAATGTAGCATATTTTACTCCTAATAATTTTTCTTTACTTTTAGAAACAGGTTTTCTATTATGATATACTATTTTCATATCAAATGACTTGGCTCGTTTTGCAAGAGTACTCCCAATCCTTCCTAATCCAAAAATTCCTAATGTCTTACCCTGAAGATCAGTTCCTACATAATCATATGCCCCGTAAATTTGCCTCCATTTTCCATTTCTAACTATTCTATCTCCTTCAGAAACTCTACGTAAAACATCAAGCATTAAAGAAAATGCCAAATCTGCTGTTGCATCTGTGAGAACTTCTGGAGTGTATCCAACACGAATTTTCTTTTTCTTTGCATATTGTGTATCTATATGATCAAAACCAACACTATAG
>SCUP01000178.1 GCA_004297665.1 Nitrosarchaeum sp.
CAGGGTTTTCTTTGTAACCTGACCAATCTAACTCCAAAAACTTTGCAGAATTCTCATTTTTTTCCGTAGGCAACAAAACACATGGAATAATTCTAAATCCACTTGCTCTTAATTTATTAGAAATTCTCTGTACTTGTTCTGTTGAATGAATAACTTGTGTCATAAAACCCTTAGGCGCAGCAGTAATTTTTTTTTGAATTTTTTCAAAGTTAGGATTACTAGGTAATGATAAAAAGAAATTCATTTTCTTACCATAACCTAATTCATTTAATTGCTTAACGACATGACTTGGACTCAAACCTGAATCCGTTGGATTCTCTTTTGATGGATCACCTTTCAGAACAAGAATTCCGTCTAATTTCAGATCTATTGATTCTTGCACTATTTGTTTAATCGAATCCATGTCTTTGTCTCTTACACGCATACTTATTGTAATTTGTAAATTAGGATGGTTTGTCTTCAACATTTTTCCTGTGGTTAATGCTGAAACTCGTCTAGTTCCCAAAACAGAATCTGTCACATGAATACCATCACATAACGTACTGATATCTGAAACTCTTTGTACAAGTTTTGCTAATAATGAATTTATTTCCTCATTTGATGTTTTGACATCTGGAATTTTTGGTGGGTTTATTTCGTAGATTACCGCCATAAATAATCTCAAATTTAACTTGGTTAAAACCTTTAAACACAAACTCAATAAAATAGATAATCGCTATAATCATAATGGACTTGGAATTTCTACGATCTTCACTTTCAAGTAAAATCGATCCCGTCATAGAACATTATGGAACAAATAACCTTGCATCGATACTTGTTGTGATTTATGGTGAGGATCCAATTATTTTAATGACTGAAAAACCAACGCATCTAAAATTGCATGCTGGAGAAATTTCATTTCCAGGTGGAAAATTTGATCCAAGTGATTCTGATCTTTTAGAAACTGCATTGCGTGAAACTCGAGAAGAAATAGGTTTAAGAATTTCAAAAAACCAAGTGACAGGACAACTAGAACCTGTTGTAACTCTTAATTCTGGTTTTACCATTTTACCATTTGTCTCAATAGTTGATGAAATTACGTCACTTTCAGCAAATTCTGAAGTGGAAAAAATACTGCACATACCTCTCAAATCTTTTTTGAAAACAATGGCAGATGATCCAAATCCAACTCATCAAAGAATTCAAGAAATGTACACATTTGAATATCAAAATAAAATTATCTGGGGCGCATCTGCAAGAATCCTAAAACAAATAGCAAATCGCCTAAATCTCTGAGATTCATTTAAAAAGAGCTCTTCGTGCCTGAAAATTATGGCTGCACGCAAGTCATCTCCAAGAAAAATTCGTCTGTTAAAAAAGACAAGACAGACTTCACCTGTACCAGCTTGGATTATTCTAAGAACAAAGCGAACCGTTAGATCAAATCCAAAACGTAGAGCTTGGAGATCAACAGATGTGGAGGTTGGATAGTTGTCTCAAGAATTAGAAAGAGTCTATACTATCAATTTGGGTAAAGCCTTACTTTCCGTAGATACACATCGTGCGCCTAGAGCCATTAACATGATTAAGGAATTTGCTCGTCATCATATGAAAACAGAGGAAATTAAAATTGAAGAAGATCTTGCTCATCAAATTTGGTCAAAAGGAGTTAGAAGTCCTCCAAGAAAAATTAGGGTCAGAATGAGTAAAACTGATGAAGGATATGTT
>SCUP01000179.1 GCA_004297665.1 Nitrosarchaeum sp.
TTTTCAATGGCGCGGGGAGAGGGATTTGAACCCACGAGTCATTGCTGACATGGGATTAGCAATCCCACGCCCTACCAAGCTAGGCGATCCCCGCACAGATTGCCTTGAATTAATCTGTAAATAAATTCATTCGTCGCCAAACTGGTGATAATTAGTCACAATATCATCAAGGGTCATTCTTTTTCCACCTACGATTTTTAGATCGACATTAACAGATTTGTTGGAAATAGTAATGATATTGTATGTGTTTTCAAACAATCCTCTAACTCTTTCCGATGTTGCAGTTCCTGCATTTACTACCATAAGTTTTCCAAAATTCCATTCCCATGGTCGATGTTTATGACCACATAAAACTAGATCAACACCAGTATCCAATATTGTTCTTAGAACATCACCTGCATCAACGACAGTTAATTGATCAGAGCCAGTATCTGGAATTGCTATAAGGTGATGATGCATTGCCAAGATCTTTACTTTGTCTTTGTATTTTTTCATAGTTCTCTCTAACCACAGGTTTTGACGATACCCTACTTCACCTTCATTTCTATCAGGACGTGCAGTTCCAAGTGTCACTAAAACTACATCATCATTTAATTCATTTATTGCCTCAAATGGAAAAAATTTTTTAAATAATAAATAGCCAGTATTTCTATAATCATGATTCCCACTAATGGCGATAATTTTTTTTGTATTAAATTTTTTCAGTAATGTCGTACATTTTTCATATTCTTGCATTAACCCTTCATTTGTCAAGTCACCAGTGACAACTATTACATCGGGATGAAGTTGATTTACTTCATCTACAAGCTGATCAAATTTATCTTGAAGAAATTGAGAACCAACATGAAGATCAGAGATTTGTACGATTAACATTTTCTTATTTCAGTCAAATCAGCTAATAAACTATCTCCATAGAAAATACGTACAATAAATTCTAGAATCAAGGTAGAATTAAATAATAAGCACTTCAAAATCTCGCAGTTTTGAGCAAAAAAGCTGCAGTAATGAGAGGAGATGGAATAGGACCTGAAGTTGTAGATTCTATGCTTAGAGTTTTAAAAGAATGCAATTCTCAATTAGAAATAATTCTATGTGATGCAGGCTCTGAGCAATGGGACAGAAATGGAAGAAAAGACAAATCATACATCCCTGATGCAACAATGAAGATTCTTGAGGAATCTGATGCATGTTTTAAAGGACCTACTACTACAATACCAGTGCCAGATGCCCCAAGAAGTGTAGCTGTAACGTTACGTCAAAAATTTGAATTATACTCTAACATCAGACCAACTAAAACATATGACAGACTGACTCCAAATAAAAAATTAGATTGTGTCTGTTTTAGAGAAGCTACTGAAGGTCTCTACACAGGAATAGAAGTAAAGATTACAGAGGACTCTGCAATTGCAATTAGAAAGATTACCAGACAAGGATGCAGGAGATTTATGAATTCTGCTGTGGATTGGGCAAACAAATATCATATAAAAAAAATGGTTGCAGTAACTAAAAGAAATATTCTAAAGCAAACAGACGGCATATTTTGGGAGGAAGTACAAAATGCAGTGAAAGGTACAGATATCACATTATCAGAAATTTACATTGATAACATGGCTCAACAAATGGTAGTTGCTCCAGAACAATTCAATGGAGCAGTTCTGGTAAGCACAAATTTGTTTATGGATATAATATCAGAATTAGCATCGGGACTTGTAGGATCAATTGGATTAATTTATTCTGCAAACATGGGAGATGATTTTGCAATGTTTGAAGCAGCCCATGGAAGTGCACCACAATTTGCAGGACAAAACAAAGTAAATCCTACT
>SCUP01000180.1 GCA_004297665.1 Nitrosarchaeum sp.
CCTGCAAAGATCATTAAAATAGAATGAAATAAGAAAGATTGTTGAATTGTTGTACTAGCATGTTCTGCAACGGAATCTATTAAAGGAATAGAAGTAGTCAAAAATGGATTAATTGCATTTAGATACCTATAACTTGGAAGTGGTAAAAATTCTGTACTAGCATTAATTATCAAAATACATGTACCAATTATCAAAATAGATGCTAAAAATAATAAACCATTTCTAGTTTTTTTGGTTTCATTACTTTTACTTTGAATAAAAATACAAACTATGATGAAAATCGTTGGAATTATTAATGAAACTCCTCCCAATCCAAAGATGAAATTTGAACTTAATCTTTCAAAATTTAGAGAGATTAGAAATACTATTGCTGTGAAGAGAGGAATTGCCCATATGATAAACTTATGATCAGATCTTACAAAAGGTAATGTAAGAAAGAAAACGCCTATAGGAATTATAAAAAACTGGCTTCCACCCCATGCTGATATAGATAAAGGCACAATAATTCCTGCAGCTATTAATTTTGCAATTGCTATTTTTTTATTTTTAGAATTAATACCACTAAGCAAAAAATAGATTGCTAAGAGACCAAAGAATAATCCAAGAGGTTCAGATTTGAACCAACCTATAGTTCCTCTCAATATCAATGGTAATGAAACTGAGAAAAATAATGCAGAAAACAACCCAGCAGTTGTTCCTCCTATTACCCTAACTAACGCAAAAATTACAATAGTGCTAAGAGAACCAAAAATCACAGGAAAGAGAATTGTAAAGTCATAAAGCTCCATTCCACCACCAAAAATCCAATATGTAACAGCAGTAGTCATATGAAGTACTACTTGCGAAGTTTGGGAAACATCTCTGCCATGAGGATACCAACTTAAATCATCATCCCATTGAAAATATGCATTTATTCCATTATCAACAATATATTGCGTAGCTCTATAATTGAAAAATGGATCAAATTCATTTAGTTCCCAACCATAATCAACTGCCTGTGATCTAACTAAAAATGAAATAGAAAATGATAGAGAAAGAATTCCCACAATTAAGAGATGATGTAATTTAAGATCAAATTTTCCTAGTGAGAGTAAAGTTATGTTTGAAATCAATTAGATTTTCTCTCTAAACTTTGTTTATTACTCTTTGGGATAAAAATAAATAAAATTATTCATGTATTTAAAATAGAGATTTAAAATCAATCTAAGGAGAATATTTACCTGTCAGTCTAGCTTCGGCAAGAATATGATTTTTCATGGATTTTTCCACATCTGCTTTAGATGCACCTTCATGTAGGTTCAATTTATTATCTAATGCATATAGTTTGAAGATGTATGTGTGCTCTTTATCAGGTGGGGCTGGACCTCCATAACCAATTTCTCCAAAATCAGTTTTACCTTCAATGGAATCAGGTGGAATTGAATTTTCTTTGATTTCTTTTGTGTTAGGTTCAATATTCCATATTATCCAGTGAACCCAAATCTTTCCTACTGCACCCATTGCATCAGGATCATCCATTATGATAACTAGTGATTTAGTATTTTGTGGTACTCCTTTAATCTTTAATGGTGGATTTATGTTAGTATTTTTATAACCATATTTTTTTGGAATTTTTTCTCCATTTTTAAAAACACTACTTTCTAAAATTAAATCACTCATATCAATTATGGATAAATTCTACAAGTTAAATTTTACTATGATTCTAAAACAATTTTGTCATTTGAGAAAGACATTATAGAGCCACCATATTCTTTGATTTGTTTTTTTAATTCCTTATCCATGGTGCCGATTATGGTTCTATTTTTTTTTACATAATCAATTAGTTCTTTATCTGCAAAATTTCCAGAAATGGATATAATTTTAAAATTTTTTATAAAATCTCTAGTTATAAGTGCAGTTTGATTTTTTTGAGGATTTTTAATTAATTCAGAAAGTTCATTTTGAACAACTTGTGGAACAACAAAGGTAACTTGTCCTATTTCGACATCAATATTATCAATATTTTTGATTCTTCTAGTAGCTAGATGAATTAGAAAACTTGTATCGCAAATTACTTCAACCAAGTATTCCTGCACCGATTAGTCTCCATCTGTCAGTAATTCTTCTACTAATAGCCACATTACCACCATCAAATATGCAAGCAGGTCTTCGGAGTTCAACATCTATGTTATTTGATTTAATTTTTGAGACTTTACCTAGAATTGGAGCAGTTCCAATGTTTAATCGTAATAATTCTCCTACTTGAATTGGGAGTACTTTGGTATCTTCAGCTGCACCAACAGCAGAGTCAAACAGATTTACTTCAAGTTTTATTTGGATTGAATTTTCAGGCAGTGTTCCAGGTTTTCCAATTACAGAGCCTATAAAAGAATCACTTCTTGTCATTGCAGGATCTAGTTTAGTACCAATTGCCACCAAACCACCTGGTTTTACAGAATCAACAATTCCAGCAGCCGTACCTAGAGAGATAATTTCAGTTAGTAATGGCTCATATGTTTTCTTTTTTTCATCCATTATGCCAGGTTTAATTTCAATTTCATCACCAACATTAAAAGTTCCTTGTGTTAAGCTTCCTCCAATTACACCACCTTTGATATTTTTTAGT
>SCUP01000181.1 GCA_004297665.1 Nitrosarchaeum sp.
ATGGCAAGAATGTCTTTTCTTCCCTTTTTATCTGGAACTTTAATCTCAATTTCTCTATCAAATCTACCAGGTCTTCTAAGTGCAGGATCTATTGCATTTGGTCTATTTGTAGCTGCAATGACGATAACCTTTCCTCTGGCTTCTAATCCATCCATTAATGATAGCATTTGTGATACTACTCTTCTTTCTACTTCTCCAGTTACTTCTTCTCTCTTTGGCGCAATTGAATCAATTTCATCTACAAATATAATCGACGGTGCTTTTTCTCTAGCCTCTTTGAAAATTTCTCTTAGTCTAGCTTCACTTTCTCCATAAAACTTGCTCATGATCTCTGGACCAGAAATACTAATGAAATGAGCTTGACTTTCATTTGCAACTGCTTTTGCAAGTAGTGTTTTTCCTGTTCCAGGTGGACCATATAACAACACACCTTTTGGAGCTTCAATTCCTAATTTCTCAAAAATTTCTGGATGTCTTAATGGCAACTCTATCATTTCTCTTACTTTTTTTATCTCATCAGTCAAACCTCCAATGTCCTCATAAGTTACTTGAGGCACTCCTCGTAATGTTTCACCTTTTTCTGCAATATGGAAAACAGTTTTTTGAGTAACTAATACTGCATCTGCTGCTGGTGTTACTCCAATTACTTGAAATGTTAAACGACCACCAAAGTATGGAACCATTACATTATCTCCTTTAATCAAAGGAACACTTTCTAGAGCATCTGCAAGATAACGTTCATCAATTGGAGGAATTGCTTCAAGTGGTGCTACTACAACTTTTTCAGCTGCAACTGCTTTAATTTTTCTTACAGTAATGGTATCGCCTATTGCAATACCTGAATTATTACGACCTAATCCATCGATTCTGATTATTCCTTTTCCTTCATCTGATGGATAAAGTGGAAGACATTTTGCAACGGTTCTTCTTTTACCCTTAATCTCAATTACATCACCAGTAGAGGCATTTAGTGTATCCATAGAATCATAATCAATTCTTGCAACTCCACGTCCCACATCTCTAGTATATGCTTCTAGAACTTTTAGAGAAAGTGCATTCTGGCTCATATAGCAAACTCTTCTGTCTAATTTTTATATCTTTGTGGTAATTTTGTCGAATTACACAGATAAAATCACAAGCTTAAAATCCTTAATGAACAGGACACGATCTACTTGGGTAAGAGACCATTAGTAAGAAGACGTGGCCGTGGAGGATTTCAATTTAGATCTACTTCTACTGGTAAAGTAGGCAGTAAAGCAAAATATCCACGTTTTTCATTATCTGAGCAACATGAAGGTCTAGTCATAGATCTAGTTCATGAGCGCGGTAGAGAAGCTCCTCTTGCTAAAGTACGATTTGAAGATGGTGCAGTCTCTTTTATGCCAGCAGTTCTTGGTACTAAAGTAGGCGAAACCTTACAATTTGGATTAAAATCAAAAATTGAAAAAGGTAATGTAATTAGCGTTCAAAATATTCCCGATGGAACCATAGTTTGTAATGTTGAAAAACACTTTGGCGATGGTGGTGCTATAGTAAAGTCAGCAGGTACCAATGCAACGGTTTTCTCTCACGGTGAAGAAGGCGTCACATTAAAACTTCCTTCTGGAAAATTCACTACACTTAATCCAAAAAATAGAGCAATGATTGGAACCCTTGCTGGTGGTGGAGCTAGTGAACGATTCTTTATGAGTGCAGGTAACAAATGGCGTAGTTTTAGAGCTAAAGGAAAGAAATTTCCTATTGTTAGAGGTGTAGCACAAGCGGCTTATGTTCACCCACACGGCGGTGGAAGACATCAACACGTTGGCCAAAGTTCTACTGTTTCCCGCAATGCCCCACCTGGAGCTAAAGTAGGTAGTATTGCTGCTAGAAAAACTGGTAGAGCTAGAATTAAAGAGAGAACGTAATAATCTATTTTCTTACCTAAAATTGATTAATACCTTATTGAAACAATTTTTTACATGTCAAAGCAAAGGATCAGAATTTTTGTAACAGGAAAAGTACAAGGTGTATTTTTTCGTCAAGCTCTAAAAGTAATGGCTAAAAAAAATGATATTTTTGGTTGGGTTAAAAATCTTAAAGACGGTAGAGTTGAAGCCGTACTTGAAGGCAATGAAGAAAAAGTAAGTAGATTAGTTGAATGGTCTCACAGAGGGCCAGCCAATGCGCGAGTTGAAGATGTAGAAATTCGAAATGAGAAATTTATTGGCGAGTTTTCCAAATTTGATGTTTTGTATTAATTAATTGTTTCAAATACATTTTTTATTATTTCTTTGAGTTCTGTAATCTCTTGTCCTATTTTGATTTGTAAAATTTTAGGATCTTCTTTCCTATTTTTCTGAATTTTAATTATAATACCTTCTCTTTCTGGTTCTATGTCTACAAACCATCTAAATGTCATAGATTTTCCAAAAACAACTCTGTGCATTCTTATATCTTCAACTACATTTTCTCCTAATGAAAGACAAAATTCTCTTATTGAATCAAAAAGTGGTTGAACTGTACTTGGAATTTGTTTTTTAAAATCATCATAACTTCTCTTGTTTCCAAAAGAAATCATTCCTTCCATAACAATAAAAATTTAATTTTAATTATAAAGGTAGTAGATCTGTTGGTTCCAGTCTAGACGGATAGCCCCATTTCAAGGCATACAAGATCCGCCACGTAGACGAGGAAGCGTGGATGCTCCACCTTACGATTGCTCCCTCCCGGACCTCATCCATTTC
>SCUP01000182.1 GCA_004297665.1 Nitrosarchaeum sp.
CACAGAGAAGAGTTTGCTGGCATGTACATGTGAATCAAAAACTAGGCAAATTCTTTTATTCACAGCAAATACGCATGAAACTATGGGCTTAACCTACAAAAAGGCAGGCGTGGACATAGCCAAAATCAAACAAAGCCAAGCTGCAATAGGCAAGATGATTGAATCTACACATAAACTCCAAAAAATGGCAAAAATTACATATGGTTTTGGACATTATGCCGGAATCGTAGAAATTCCAGGAGGAAAATTATTAGCTACTCATACAGATGGTGTAGGAACCAAAGTAGTAATTGCAAATTTGATGAAAAAATACAACACAATTGGAATTGATTGTGTTGCAATGAATGTAAATGATATAATCTGTATTGGCGCAACCCCGGTTTCATTTGTAGATTATATCGCTGCAAACAAAAATGATCAAAGAATTTTCAAAGAAATTGTAGAAGGATTAGTAAAAGGTGCAAAGAAATCAGCAATGCCAATTGTTGGAGGGGAGACAGCTATAATGTCAGATGTCATTGCAGGAAAGGGATTTTCATTTGATTTAGCTGGAATGGTGGTTGGTCTTGTTTCAAAAAAAGACATGGTACTTGGAAATAAAATAAAACCAGGAGATATCATCATAGGTGCAAAAAGTAGTGGGATGCATTCCAATGGATATTCATTGGCAAGAAAAGCACTTTTAACAAAATATTCCATAAAAGACAAGGTAAAAGGAGTGGGAGTAATAGGAGAATCTCTTTTAACACCTACAGAAATTTATGTAAAACCAGTTTTAGAAATAATTCAAAAGTGCAAAGTAAACGGGTTGGCACACATTACAGGTGGAGCATTTACAAAATTACTCCGCCTCAAAAAAATAGGATATGACATAGATTCACTACCAACAATTCCACCCATAATGAAATTAATTGAAGAACAAGGTGTGAATCAAGATGAAATGTATAAAACATTTAACATGGGTGTAGGATTTTGTGTCATAGCATCAAAAGATCAAGCAGATAAAATAAAATCAATATTTAAAAAACACCACATCTCAAGCCAAGAAATTGGTCAGATTACATCTAGAAAAGGAGTTTTTGTAAATTCTACAAAAATTGCATAAGAATTAGACAACTGTGAAAGAATATTCAACTAATAATTACCTTATATGAGCACATTTTATCTGAGAATAGAGAAATGTTAGGAACATCCATTCATAAAAAAACAATCACTGGACTTTTACTTCTAAGCGTTCTTTCCATTTTGATTTGGATCATGCCTGCAATGATAGGATTTGATGCAAGTGTTTCATTGCGTCTTTTGGCAATAGTTTTGCTTTCAATATACATTATACTGGCATTTGAGATTGTTCATAGAACTGTAATTGTATTAATTGCAGCTACCATTGCAATCATAATTGGTATCACCACAGGTCTTTTTCAAGCTGATCAAAGTTTTGAATTTGCAATTCATTCTGTTGATTTTAACACAATAGGTCTTTTGCTAGGAATGATGATCATTGTGATCATTTTAGCTGAGACAGGAATTTTCCAATATGTTGGAATCAAAATGTGTAAAGCATCAAAAGGAAACATGTGGAAGCTTTTGATCATGATGAGTGTATTTACTGCAGTTACATCGATGTTCATAGATAACGTTACAACAATTTTGCTTATGATTCCCATCACTATTTCCATATTCAAAACTTTTCGCATGTCACCTATTCCATTTATACTTGCACA
>SCUP01000183.1 GCA_004297665.1 Nitrosarchaeum sp.
ACCACTTTTGATAAAATCATTATTAGTGTTGTTTAGTGTCATAGTACTTTTTGTCATTCATGGTAGTTTACATATTGAACCTTCACTTGTTGCACTTGGCGGTGCAGGAGTTTTGCTACTTATATCAAAAATAAAGCCTGAAAAAATATTACATGATGTTGACTGGAGCACTCTCATATTCTTTGCATGTCTTTTTATCACCATAAATATTGGAAGAGAATCCGGAATGATTGATGTGCTAGCCAAGACTGCACTTGGCATAACAGCAGGAAATCCGTGGGCAAGTTTCTTTGTGATAACATGGGTATCTGCAGTTGCAAGTTCCTTTGTAGATAACATTCCGTTTGCTGCAACTATGATACCGCTAATTGAAGTTCTAAATCAAAATCCAAACATTGCCGCAGAATTTCATAATGCTATTAGTCCTCTTTGGTGGGCATTATCTTTGGGGGTAGGATTAGGAGGAAATGGTACACTTGTTGGATCCAGTGCAGGAATCATCGCTATAGGACTGGCAGAAAAACACGGTTACAAAATTACCTTCATGCAGTTTTTCAAAATCGGATTTCCATTCATGATAATAACAGTAGCAGCAGGCAGTATTGTTTTGATGATTGATCTGATGCTAAGACTATAAAATAATTTCAAGAGCGAAAAGGACAATACCATTTCAAATAGCACTAAAATAGAAACGGTGTTGTTTAACGAATTTATGTACTATACAACATGAATATTCATGAACAAGTTGGAGCCTATATTTTCAAAAGCATGCGGAGAAATCATGCAAAATCTCCTAACTGTAAATGAACCAACTAAAAAACAAGTCAAAAACGAAATTAAAAAAATATGTGCAAAATACGCACTAGAGCGAATTCCTAGAAATCACGAAATTCTATCAATGGCAAAAAATTCAGATTTTTCCAAATTACAAAAAGTGTTGCTTAAAAAACCAATCAAGACAGCATCAGGAGTATCAATAATTGCATTAATGCCAAAACCATATGCGTGTCCACATGGAAGATGCACATATTGTCCAGGTGGAATTGAATACAATTCTCCTAATAGCTATACAGGAAAGGAGCCATCTACACTTAATGCAATTGAAAATGGATATGACCCAAAACTCCAGATCACAACAAAAATTGAAAAACTGATTGCATACGGGCATGATCCATCAAAGATGGAAATAGTAATTGTCGGAGGGACGTTTTTATTCATGCCAAAAGACTATCAAGAAAATTTCATCAAGTCTTGCTATGATGCACTAAATGGAACAGATTCAGATAATTTGGAAGAAGCAAAATCAAACAATGAACATGCAAAAATAAGAAATGTTGGATTTACGATTGAAACAAAACCAGATTACTGCAAACAAATACATGTTGATGCAATGCTAGATTATGGAATTACAAGAATAGAGATCGGAGTGCAATCATTACAGGAAAGAGTGTACAAAATTGTCAATAGAGGACATGACTACAATGACGTAATAGAATCATTTCAAATTTCAAAAGATGCAGGATATAAAATTGTGGCGCATATGATGCCAGGCCTTCCTACAATGACTCCAGCGGGAGACATTGCAGATTTTAAAAAATTGTTTGATGACTCACAACTCAGACCAGACATGTTGAAAATTTATCCGTCACTAGTCATAGAAAATACTCCGCTTTATGAGGAATACAAACGTGGTGAATACACTCCATATTCAGATCAAGATATGATCAAAGTCCTAACTGAAGTAAAGAGAAACATCCCAAAATGGGTCAGAATAATGAGAGTACAAAGAGAAATATC
>SCUP01000184.1 GCA_004297665.1 Nitrosarchaeum sp.
CAGTAGGAGACATTAGACACAAGGGAATGCTTATGGGAATAGAGTTAGTCAAGGATAAAAAGAAAAAAATACCAATCAATCCTAAAAAATCAATAAACAAAATTTTCTTTGAAGCAGGAAAAAAGCATGGAATTTACCTTCGCACATTAGGCAATATTGTCATGCTTGTACCACCATTGGCAATATCTGAAGAAGAGTTAGATTTGCTATTAAACAGAACAATTGCTACCATCAAATCAGCACAAAATCAAATAATATAGCTTAATCAATTACAAATCATACTAGTTCACACCATTGAATTAACTTTACAGGATAAAAGCAGCAAAAGAATTTACAGAATAATACGCATAAACGATGATTTTCATGTCACTAATCTTTTTTAATGGAATTTCAGGCAAAATATCATGAGTGAGATGTCTGGATTTATCAAAGAATGTCAAGAAAAAGTATTTTCAGGAATTGGAATATCAAGTGATGATGCTGAAAAACTGTTTAACATATCAGAACAAAACATTAAAGAATTAGCTAGCGCAGCAAATCAGATCACTAGAGATTTTAATGGAAATAAAGTAGATGTAGAACAATTAAACAATATAAAAAAAAATGCATGTAGTGAAGATTGTTCATTCTGTGGCCAATCTGCATTTTTTGATACTGGAATTGAAACATATCAATTACCAACAGCAGAAGAAGTTGTGAGTAAAGCAAGTAAAGCAAAAAAAGAAGGGGCAGAATCATACTGTCTTGTTGCAGCATGGAGAGAGCCATCCCCTAAAGACTTTGAGAAAGTTTGTAACATTATCAGAGAAATCAACAATAAAGTAGGAATTAATGTAGAGTGTAGTCTAGGATTTCTTACACCAGAACAAGCAAAGAAACTCAAAGAACTTGGGGTGAAAAGATATAATCATAATTTGGAAACTTCAAAATCAAAATTTTCAGAGATTTGCACAACACACACATATGATGACAGATTAAAAACACTGCAAATTGCACGTGATGCAGGATTAGAATTGTGTACTGGTGGAATTATTGGGTTAGGTGAAACAAGAAAACAAAGAATGGAGTTGGCACTTGAATTAGCTGCACTTTATCCTGAGGAAGTTACCATAAACATATTGGTTCCGATTCCTGGAACTCCATTGGAATTGCAAACAAAAATAGAAAATTCTGAGATTGTGAGAATGTTTTCAGTGATCAGATTTCTTTTACCAGAATCTGTGATAAAAATTTCAGGCGGAAGAGAAACAAATCTTGAGGATTCAGGTGAAGAGTTATTGCAAAGTGGGGCAAATGGCATAATCACATCAGGTTATCTTACAATGGATGGAAATGACTCTGAAAAAGATTTCAAAATGATAAAGAAGATAGGACTGGAAGCCTAGCAATCATTTCCATATTAGATATATTCCGTGAAAATTGCAATTGTATAATTCAAACACATGTGATTTGGTCACAATGGAATCCGAATTTATGGTTCTAAGACCTTAACATGTGATTTTTTCTTTCTTTGAAATTTCAATTTTTTTATTGCTAACTCTAATTCCACAATACTTCGCTGATCTTCTAACATCCTTTCTACGTTATTATCCAAGTCTAATATTTCATATGTTATGAAGATTTAAGATTTACCGTAAATTTTGAGCCTATTTATTTATGCGTCTTGTAAACAATAGAATATCCATAATTATCATATCTTGAAAAAATAAGAAAAGGATTTACGCATGATTAATTTCAATTTAGAACAGTCTTGAATAATAAACTAAATTTTGTTGATTTGGAATTAGAGCAAATAAAACAAAATAATCTGTATAGAAAATTAAGATATGGCAAATCAAATCAAGGATACATTACAATCAATGGAAAAAAATTACTAAACCTTTGTTCAAATGATTATTTGGGAATGCCAGTTACAAAAATAAAAATAAAACAAATGCAATCAAGCTCAAGATTAGTTTCAGGAAACGATGAAGCATATAAAATACTAGAAAAAAAACTTGCAAAACACAAATCACAACAAACTAGCTTGATTTATCCCACTGGATATATGGCAAATCTAGGTTCAATTACTGCAATTGCAAAAAAAGGAGATTTAATTTTAAGCGATGAATTAAATCATGCAAGTATAATTGAATCATGCAAGCTTGCAGGAGCTAAAGTTTCAATTTACAAACATAATGATATGGATGATTTAAATAAAAAACTCCAGCAAAAAGGTAAAAACAAATTTGTTATCACGGAAGGAATATTTAGCATG
>SCUP01000185.1 GCA_004297665.1 Nitrosarchaeum sp.
GAAATAATGAAAGCTGTTCCTCAACAACAAAAAGAGGCAGCTTACATGCTTGGTGCAACTAAATGGGAGATGTTCAAACTTGCAATATTTCCTTATTCAAAAACTGGTCTGATAGGCGCTTCTATCTTAGGTCTTGGAAGAGCAGTAGGTGAAACAATGGCAGTTACCATGTTAATTGGAAACGCAACTGGCATTGGTGCAATACCTTCTTCATTATTTGGACCAAGTCAGACAATGTCAAGTATTATTGCAAATGAATTCGTTGAGGCATCTCCTGCATCTATCCACATGCCTGCATTGATTGGTATTGGATTGATTCTTCTCTTAATTGCTATTGTGATTAATGTTATAGCTCATTTACTTGTAACAAGAATGCTCAAAATAAAAGAAGGTGCAATAAATAATTGAATTCAATTCAGGATCGAAGACAAGAATATAGATCCTTATTCAAACAAAATGTGGCAAAGAGATTACTCGTAGATAAATCTGTAAGGATTATTGTTTTTTCATGTGTGATCATTGCAATTATCCCACTCGGTAGTATCTTAGTTGAAGTATTCAAAAATGGATTGACTGCAATTAGCATTGAATTTTTAACGGAAACTCCTGGCTCAGCTGGTTCTGGTGAGGGTGGAATTGGTCCTGCAATTCAAGGAACTCTGATAATTATAGGACTGTCTAGTATTATTGGTGTTCCAATAGGTGTGATGTCTGGCATTTTTCTATCTGAATATGGAGACAATGCCCTTGCAAGGTTTGTTCGATTCTTCAATGATGTCTTTATGGAATTCCCATCCATTATTCTTGGAATATTTGCATTTTTGATAATTGTTTTGGTTCTTGGTCATTTTTCAGTATGGGCAGGCGCATTTGCATTATCTCTAATTATGTTCCCTATTGTTGCAAGAACTACTGAAGAATCATTGAAGATGGTGCCTATGACATATAGAGAAGCTGGAACTGCTTTAGGATTAAAAAAATGGGTTATCACATTTAGAATTGTAATCTCTGCTGCAAAGAGCGGCATGGTTACTGGAATACTACTTTCTGTATCTAGAATTGGTGGCGAAACTGCTCCGTTAATTATGACTATTCTTGGAAGTAGTCAATTCTTTAGCAGTATGGATACTCCAATGGATGCATTACCTTTGAGAATATGGCGACTTTCTTTATTGCCCTATGACAGTGCTCAACTTCAGGGATGGGGGGCAGCATTGGTTTTGATTATGATTATACTCGGAATCAATTTGGGAATCAGATATTATTTTATGAATAAAAAAAATGGATTCATCGGACAATTAATTAAACAAAGGAGAAATGCTACAAAATGACCGCATTGACAACAAATCTCCCTAGCATGGAAGCATCTCCTTTTGCACCTTCTGAATCTTCATCCACTATTGATACTAGTAAATACAAAATGATTGCAGAAAATGTTACTGTAAGTTATAGTGGAATAGATGCTGTAAAAAATGTCACAATGAAATTTAAAGAAAAATCTGTTACTGCTTTAATTGGACCATCTGGTTGTGGAAAAACTACTTTTCTCAGATGTCTTAACAGAATGCATGATATGACAAAGAATGCTAAAGTTACAGGTAAAGTTATGATTGATGATATAGATCTTTATTCAAAAGAAATTGATCCTATTTATCATCGAAGAAAAGTTGGAATGGTTTTTCAAAAACCAAATCCCTTTCCTACAATGTCTATTTATGATAATGTAACAGCTGGTCTTCGACTAAATGGAGTTAGAGATAAAAAAATTCTAGATGAAATTGTCGAAGATTCTTTGAAGATGGCATATCTTTGGGATGAAGTAAAAAATGATCTAAAAAAATCTGCCATTGAATTATCTGGCGGTCAGCAACAACGTCTCTGTATTGCTCGAGCACTTGCTATACAACCTGAAGTGTTACTTATGGATGAACCTGCATCTGCACTTGATCCAATTGCAACTCAAAAAATTGAAGAAACAATCATTGAGCTAAAAAATGATTATACAATTATCATTGTAACTCATAACATGCAACAAGCAATTCGTGTTTCAGATTACACCGGATTTATGTATCTTGGTGATCTAATAGAATTTAGAGAAACAAAGAAATTATTTACAGATCCAAAAGACGAACTTACGGCAAAATATGTGCAAGGTCACTTTGGATAAATGACTCGATTAATTGACCCCTCACTGCACAAGTTATCTTTTATCATGTCTGAAATGGGCGATATGGTAATTGAATCAATATCTCTGGCAATAGATTCGTATTTGACAGGAACAAATACCAAAGATCAAGTTCTAAAATTATCTGATGCTATTCGTGCAAAATACTTTGAAGTAGAAGATCTTACATTTGATATGTTGTTAAAGTATCAACCTGTGGCCGATGATTTTAGATTAATTCGTTCATCAACAGAAATTTCATATGCATTTTCTAGATTTGGCAGATATGCTTATGATATTACTCTTGTCCGAGATTTGTTTGGTGATGTATCTGAATGTACCAACGCATCACTTGCTGAATCCACTAAAAAAGTGAAACACATGATCAAAGCAGCAGTTTTGTCTTTTGCAGAGTTGGATGTTAGAAAAGCTGTTGAAATTCGTGAGGATGAAAAATTTATTGATAAAATATACCGTGAAAGATTACCGAAATTGATTGAATCTACAAATACCCGATGTGCCCTTGCTGAAGCATTATTGTTGAGGTATTTGGAAAGAATTGGTGATCATGCTGTATTCATGAGTGATGCAATTAACTATATTGTAACTGGCAAACATCGTCCAAGTGAAGAACGTATTGCATCTCATACAAAAACTGAAAATTAACTAATTATCTTAGAATAATGAATCTCTAATAAACATAAATCACGTAAAATTTGGCAGATCCAAATATTGTATTCATTATATGGATAACAGTTTTAACATCCATCTCATTTAATTCAATTCATGGCAAACATATTTTCTTGGGTACGATCTAATGATAAAGAAATTTTATCAATTCTTAATAATCTGGCAAAAAAGGCAGTAGAAACTGCTGAAGCACTAGTTGTTTTATTTTCCGATCTCAGTAATACGGAACAACATACAAAAATCAAAAATCTTGAAAGCGAAGCTGATGTTCTCACTCGTGATATTTTTGCGGAATTAAATAAGACATTCATCACACCTTTAGACCGTGAGGACATGCAAAGAATTGCATCAAAAATAGATGATGT
>SCUP01000186.1 GCA_004297665.1 Nitrosarchaeum sp.
ACTTGACCATTCATCAGATCAATTGCAGGAATAACTTTCATTTTTTACACACATCTAGAAAGTTTTGAATCATGATTTTTCCAATTTTGCCAGATTTTTCTGGGTGAAATTGTGTTCCAAAAAGATTACCTTGCTCAACAACTGCAGGTACCTTGATTCCATAATCAGATTCTGCTGTAATTACATCATTGTTTGTAGGCTTTACTCTATACGAGTGCACAAAATAAACCCAAGCATTGTCATTGACTCCTTCAAGTATTTTACCAGATTTTTTAATTTCCAAATTATTCCATCCCATGTGTGGAACTTTCATTGATGATGGAAGAATAATTACATCACCATTAATTACACCTAATCCCTTTTCATGTCCTTCTTCACTTTTATCAAAAAACATTTCCATTCCAAGACAAATTCCTAAAACAGGAGTGATGTCTTTTACATAATCATTAAAGTCAGTTTTTGATGATTTACGTATGCTTTTGATTGCAGGATCGAAATTTCCTACTCCTGGAAGTAATAATCCAGAGTAAATATTTGGCTTGTCAAAATTAGTAATGACATCTACAGTGGCTCCTGTCTTTTCAAGTGAATTTTTTAGGCTGAAAATGTTTCCAGCACCATAATCAAATATTGCAAGATGTGGCATTTACATTGAACCTTTTGTACTAGGAATGCCTTTTTGTTTTTTGTCATATGAAGACGCATCTCTGAATGCAACAGCCAATGATTTGATGGCAGCCTCTACTTTATGGTGATCATTGTCTCCATACTTTACAGTAAGGTGAATACAGCTGTTTAGGTTTTGAAGAAGTGATTGGAAAAAGTGTTCCAAATCTTCTTTTGAAATGTCTTCAATTGTGTCTCGTTTAATTGACAGGACTAGTTTCCAAAATGGTCTTTTTACTAGATCAATTGAAGCCTCAGCTAGAGATTCATCCATTGGTACAGATGCATAGCTAAATCTAGTAATGCTACTTCTTGTTCCCAAAGCTTTGTCAATGGCCAAGCCTATAGTAATTGCAGTATCTTCAATCAAGTGATGTTCGATTTTATCATTTGATTTTGCATTAACTTTAAGATCCATCATCCCATGTTTTCCAAAAGCTGTGATTAGATGATCAAGAAAATTAATTCCAGTCTGAATTGTGGTTTTTCCGGTTCCATCCAAATTAACAGAGACAGATACTGTAGTTTCTTTTGTACTACGGTTTACAGAGCTTTTTCTTGGTGTCATATTTTTCACGGAAGTTGTACTTTGTCTTATTCTAAATTTAACATCTTCGGAATCAAATTAATAGATTCCAAGACTAATTTAGCCCCATTATGCTGAAATAATTCCAATTTTTCTTGGGGATTTTTGCTGGTTCCTATAATTCCACAAAAAGTGGTTTTACAGCCTTGTTCTGTGGCCTTTTTAGCCATGATAAAATCCTCCATCGAATCACCAACGTAAATGCAATGATTACAGTTCATGCCATTAATTGAACGAATTAAAGATTCAGGATTGGGCTTTGCAAGTTCCCTTGGCTCGTCTTCCAGAAATGCAGAATTTTTCAGATCAAATTTATCTAATAATGATTTGAGAGAGTATCTAATTGATTCTTTTCCTCGTCCAGATACAATTGAAAGTTTAGAAGCAAATCTTTTTTGTAGTTTTTCAATTAGAGAATTATTCACTATAACAATATCATTTTTTATCAAGCCAGATTCTGAAAATTGAGATGATTGTTTGAAGAGTTTACTGTATAGTTCCGGTCCATAAAAGATTTGATCAAATATTTGGTATAATGAATTATCATGATGCGTTCCAGGATACGATAATTTATTTTTGATATCACCTATATCTACAAGTTTCTCAAGATATTTTTCTACAGATGAAATGCCCGAATAATCAGCATTAGATATTACATCAAAAATAAACTCATGTTGTGATTTGTTTAATTTTTTTGCAGCAACCAAAGAAAGAATTGCTGCATATGCCAAATCAACTTCATCATTGAATCCACCACTAGATTTGAATCCATCAATAATTTTAGAATCAATTTTAATGCTATCAGTGATTTGAGAAAAATTTTCTAAAACATATTTTACAGTTGTATCTATTGCAAGATCATACGACTTTGTGATATCGATTAATACACCATCACAGTCAAATATTATTCCATCTGCAGAGAACAAATCATTTGAAATAGAATCATCTAGATAAATTCCTGGTTGTTTTTTTGTTAATGTCATCCTAGTAAGTCACGAATTGCAAGTAAAAATTTAGAGTTCATTTCCTTAGTTCCAACTGTAACTCGAAGACAACCTTCATGTTTTCCAATTTTTCCTAATTTCTTAATTGATATTCCTTGTTCTGCAAGAGCATCGTAGACTCTTTTGTGAGAGCCATGGGCATCAAATAGTACAAAATTAGCCTTGGAATTAAAGACTTCAAAGGCATCATATTTTCTAAGGTTTTCAATTATTCTTTTTCGCTCTTCTTTGATTATTTCTACTGCGTCTTTCATTTGAGCAGATTGTTCCAATGCAAGTATGGCAGATTCAATTGTAAGTGTACTAACAGGATACGGATATTGCAAGACATGATTAAAGGCATCTGTGAATTGTTTGTTTGCAATAAAATATCCCAATCTTAAACCAGCTAGACCAAATGACTTTGAGAGTGTTTGTACAACAACTAGATTTTCCTGAGATTTTACCATATTAGATAAAGAGAAATCGCCAAATTCACCATATGCTTCATCAATTATTATTAATCCATCAAAAGATTTTACCAATTTTTGTAAATCATTTTTTTGGAACTGAAATCCAGTTGGATTATTTGGAGAATCAAGATACAAGATATCTGCATTTTTTGATACTTTGAGAAATTCCTTGACATCTAGTGTCATATCATTTGAAAAAGGAATTGCAGTGACAGGAATAGAATACAGTTTACATCTTTCTTCAAAAAATCCAAATGTGGGATTTGATGTAAGAATTCGGGTTTGCTTTGAGGCAAAATTTGAAAGGATCAAATCCAGTATTTGATCAGAGCCATTTCCAACCCCAATCATAGAAGAATCTACTTTAAGAAATTTTGATAGTTGATTAATCAAACGTTCCACTCCGCCCAAAGGATATTCCCTGACATCACAATTTTTTTTGGCGTCAGTAATTAGATCTTGTTGGAATTGTTTAGAGATAACATAGTTTTCATTAGAATCAAGCTTAAGTGCATCGGGATGTATCTCTGGTTTTTGATATCCACCAATAGAAGAAAATTCTTTAATTTTTTTGTTAAACCAATCTTTTTTCATAGTCTACCTCGTACTGCTTCATAGTGATTTGGAAGTCCTTCTGCTTCAGTAAATATTTCCACGTGTTTTGAAATTTTAGATAAAACTGACTTTGAAGCAGATATCTGAGTGTTTACCTTGATAAAGTCCAAAACTGAAAGCGAGCCCCTTATTTTACCAAATCCGTTTGTGGGTAAAATATGATTTGAGCCTAAAAGATAGTCACTTGCAGATGACGGGGTATCATTTCCTAGCAGTACTAATCCAGAAGAGGTAATTTTTGATGCAAAATCATTGGGATTTTTTGTCATAATTTGTAGGTGTTCAGGAGCCAATTCATTTGCAAGTTTTGTCATATCTGAGTTATTTTTGCATATTGCAATAAAGCCATTTTCTTTAAGACTAGTTTTTACAAAATTACTTCTCTTGATTTTATTAGATAATTCAGTGATAATTTTATCCACTGATTTTGCAAGTTTTTCTGAATTTGTTATCAAATAACAAAAAGTATCATCGCTATGTTCTGATTGGGAGATGAGATCTAGTGCGATATATCGTGGGTTTGCAGTTGCATCTGCAATAATTCCTAATTCGGTAGGACCTGCAAGCATATCAATTGCTGTTCTCTCGCTAATCATTGATTTTGCAATTGTTACAAATGCACCACCAGGCCCAACTATTTTATCTACTTTAGATATTGATTTTGTACCAAATGATAGTGCGGCAATTGCTTGAGCACCACCAACTCTGTAAATTTCATTTGCGCCACATAGATCTGCAGCTACAATAGTTAATGGATCAATTTTTCCATCAGAATTAGGAGGAGATACAACTACGATTCTCTTGACTCCTGCAATTTTTGCAGGAATTACAGACATGATAACAGAGCTTGGATATTTTGCTAGACCACCTGGAATGTAACATCCTACACTTTGTATTGATACAAATTTCTTTGAAATTTTTATCCCATCTGTGGAGATGATTTTATTTGTTAAGATGGATTTTACAGCGGATTCAGTTTTCTCCAGTCTTGATTTAGATAATTGTATTGCAGATATTTGATTTTTAGATACTTGGGAATATGCGTCTTTTATTTCAGTTTGTGATAAACGTAATGAAGTAATTTTGGCACCGTTAAATTTTTTCTCATATTTTTTTATGGCTGAATCTCCATTTTTTTGTACGTTTTTTAAAATAGATTCTACTATAGACTTGTTTTTTTGTGGCTGTTTTGGTAATACTTGAGCTACAAATTTTTGGACATTAGCTACTCGAATTATTTTCATCAATTTTCTTCATCACGCTTAATCTCCTCTAGCTCTAGAATTTGTCGTGGTTCATGAACTACTAATCCCTGTGCAATTTTTCTTAGTTTTGGAATTAATTTGTGAAAGTCTTCTTTTTGAATAACTGTGTTTATTCCATACCATCCTTTTTCGCTAAGTGGACTTATTGTTGGTTTTTTAAGAGAAGGTATCTGGTCTAGTAGTTTTTTGAGATTCTTTTCTTCTACATTAAGGTAAATGTGAAGATATTTCCTTCCATGTACGGCACCTCGCATTAAAGTTACAATATCAAATATTTTTTCACGTTTTTGTGGATCCCTTAGAGATTTTTTGTTAACAATCAAATGTGCAGTAGATGTCAGAATCTCATCTACAATTTTTAATTTATTTTGTTTTAGTGTAGTCCCAGTCTCAGTGACATCCATTATTGCATCAACATCTTCAGGGGGTTTTGCCTCTGTTGCACCAAACGATAAATGAATTTGAACGCTCTTGTTTGTACCAAGTCTAACCCAAGGTGTCACAATCAATGGATCTTTTGTGCCATAATATTTTTTATAAGATTTACATTGTTTTAGAAATTTTGATGCAGTAGTAAGATACTCAGATGATATACGAAGTGTTTTTTTCTTTTTAGCATAATCCGCTATCATTTCATCTAGATTTTTGTAGTGGTATTTGTCAGGAAATGCGACAACTAGTCGAATTTTTCCATACTCTAAATCCAATATTGCTTCAACGTCTGCTTTAGTTTCACCAACCCAGTCCTTTCCAGTTATACCAACATCATACAATCCTTCAGCTACTAATGTTGGAATTTCTTGTGGTCTGAGCATTTTTACAACAATGTTTGGATCATCAAGATACACTCGATATGTTCTGTCTTTTCTATTTACTTTAGTCCATGATCTCTCAAGAAGTTTGAAGGTTGCCTCTTCAAGACTGCCTTTTGGTATGGCAAATTTAACCTGAGACATTGTTGGTTTTTTCACTTTTTATCTATATAATTGGATGTTTAAATTTGCTCTAGTAATTCTTTAGCTCTATCAAGTGAAATTTTCTTTTCCTCAATCATTTTCTGTACAATTTTATCTACTTGATCA
>SCUP01000187.1 GCA_004297665.1 Nitrosarchaeum sp.
TATGTAATAGCACCAGATCAAGTGGGAAATATTTACTGTGGAAGAAGTATTGTAGTTGATCCTTATGGAAAAATTTTACTTGACATGAAAAAGAAACAAGGAATCGGATATGTTAACATTGAATTAAAAAATGTAAAACAAATTCGTAAAGTTTTACCATTACTAAAAAATAGACGAATCGATATATATCCTACTTTAAAGGCTTAGATTTTCTACTGTCACAATTAAAATTGGAACACTGTTTTGTCCATTTTTGTTTTCTTGAATAGCGAAAAATTATCATTGGCCACTTGCATACATCACATGATATCTTTATTGCTCTGAGTTTCGCTTTTTGTAAAAGTGGCGATGATGCCTTACATCCTCCATAAAAATTTGAACAACCCATGAATCTCTTTCTAGTAGTTCTAGATCTGATCACCATCAATTGACCTAATCTGCATTCTGGACATTCCACTAGTCCATTTTTTGGAGAATTTGTACCAAGAATCATATATTTTCTCTCTTTTGATGACCAAGACAGATATCCATTAACGTCCAAATATTGTATGATCTCTTTTTTGAAAATGTCTGTTTTTGACTTTGTAGCTTTGACAACATGTCTTGTTACTTGTACAACTTGAAGGTCTGTTTTCTTTGGTGGCATTTCTTATAATGAATTTACTAACTAAAACAATTTTTATAGGGAATCTGGTCAGCGACATTAGTGGAAAAGGTTTGCGTTCTTGGTGCTGGTAGCACGAAATATGGAAAATTAGCTGATAGTATAGCTGATATTACTACTCAGGCATCAGTGGCTGCCATAGAAAGTGCAGGAATTGATCCTAAAGATATCAAAGCAGGATACATTTCAAACGTATTCGGAGTTGCTGATAAACAGGTACATCTCGGACCTGTCTTGATGAGTAATCTGGGAATTTCAGATAGACCGTCATTATCAATAGAGTCCGCTTGTGGAAGTGGCTCCGTATCATTTAGAGAAGCCTTTGCAAATGTTGCAGCCGGTTTTTATGATTGTCTTGTAGTGACAGGAGTTGAAAAAGTAACTCATACTGGAACAGAATGGACAACAACTTATTTTTCATATTGCTCCGATTTCTTTTATGAAGGACAAGCTGGTGCATCATTTCCTGGATTATTTGCATCAATGGCAAGAGCATATCTAACAGAATTTAATGCAACAGAAGAAGACTTTGCTAGAGTTGCAGTAAAAAATCATGACAATGGATTTTTAAATCCAAAAGCTCATTTGCAAAAAAAGATTACAATTGACGATGTAATGAATTCAGCAGTTGTTGCAAGTCCACTAAAACTTTATGATTGCTGTCCTTTCTCTGATGGTGCAAGTTCTGTAATTCTTTGCTCTGAAAAATTTGCAAAAGAAAATGGTAATAATTACATTGAAGTTATTGGTTCTGGTAGAGGTGGTTCACCTGCTGCATTACAAGGTCGTGAACATTTGACTACAATTCCAAGTACAAAGATTGCAGCTGAGAGTGCTTACAAAATGGCAGGAATTACTGCAAAAGATATTGATTTTGCAGAAGTCCATGATTGTTTTACAATTGCAGAAATTGTTGATACTGAAGATTTAGGATTCTTTGAAAAAGGAAAAGGAGTTCAAGCTGTTCGTGAAGGCAGAACAAAATTAAATTCCGATATTTCAATTAATCCTTCAGGTGGTCTCAAGTCAAAAGGACATCCAATTGGAGCTACAGGTGTTGGACAAGTAGTAGAAGTATTTGATCAACTAACTGGTAGAGCTGGAGCACGAACTGTTAAAAATGCAAAAATTGGCTTGACTCATAATTTTGGTGCAACTGGAGCTAGTTGTGCTGTTCATATCTTCCAAAGTGTATAAAATGTCTGTAAAAGAACAACTTATTGAAAAAGCAAAAGAAGGTAAAGTCCTTACTCATAAATGCACACAGTGCGGTCATTTGCACCTCTCTAACGTTTACTACTGCCAAAATTGCGGTAGCAAGGGATTCCAAGATGAAATTTTAGATGGCACAGGTTCAGTAGCCACCTACACTATAATCACAGTTCCGCCAGCAGGCTTTGAAAAATACACGCCATATGCCTTTGTTGTCTTACAGCTTGATAAGACTAATCTGAGGATTTCTGGATTTATGGCAGGAATAGCGACTCCTAAAGATCTCCCAGTTGGAACTAGAGCAAAAATCACTGGTTTTGATGAACGTGGCATTATCATCGAAAAACAGTAAAATTATTTGTTTGAATTATTAAAAAAAATCATAATCATTTCTTAATAATTTTGTAAAGATGATTCCCTTTGATGTCTGTAGAAATTACATGTGGTAAATGTGGAGAAAAGATCGCTAACATGAAAATGCTAAAAGCTATAAAAGATGTGATGAATCCATATAATGGAAAATGTCCATCATGTGGCCAAAAATTATCAACATCTGAATTTTCTCTGGATGTACAAGAAAACTGATCTAAGATCTAAAAATCTTTATAAATTTTTATTTTTTTGTACGATTGTAATATTACAATAATATCTAAATTTTATTTTAATGAGCAAACTGATCCAAAAACAATCTAGTCATAAGTCTTATTTACTCCTTTTTTAGTAAAATAGCATGGAATTAGATGAAGAACTAGAAGAGCCAAAGCGAAGCGGAATTCTTCAATCTACATCAAAACGTGTACGAATGATCTTTTCTGTAATGGCAAGTCCAAACAGAATAGATATTCTAAGAATTTTAAACTCCAAGGGTCCATTAACCTATTCTGAATTAAAGTCCCTAGCAGGATTCAAATCCAAAAAAGAGAGTGGCAAATTTGCATATCATTTGAGAAAATTATTGAGACAGTCTCTTGTAGCACTAAACAAATCTGAAAGACGTTATACAATTACAAATCTTGGAAAACTTGTATTAAGCTTGGCAAGACAAATTGAAGAACGATCAATTATTGAAAGTGGAAAAATGTATGTTAGAACATCACATGAATCAATTGAAGAATTCAATTCCCATAAAATTATTCAATCACTCGTACGTGAAGGTAGCCTTCCATTGGAATTAGCTCAAAAAATTACTGAAGAAGTTGAAAATAGAATTTACAAATATCAAACAACCTACCTTACTGGGTCGCTTATTAGAGAAATGGTAAACTCTGTTCTTTTAGAACATGGTCATGAGGAATACCGCAATAAACTAGCGCGCCTAGGCCTGCCTGTATATGACATTCAAGAAATGCTCACAAATCTGGATAATGTAGATAATGGCGCTGAAGGCCTACTTTTCAATACTGGTCAGAAAGTGTTTGCAGAACATTTACTCACAAATGTATTACCAAAAGACGTTGCTGATTCACATCTTTCTGGCGATATGCACATTTCAAATCCAGGAATTTGGTCAATGATACCTGATACCATATTTGTTAATGTAAAAGAGCTGATTGAAGATGGAGTTATTCTTGGCGGAAAATATCTTGATGTATCAAGAATTACATCATCAAAATCAATTGATGACATTACATCTTCCTTGTCAATAATCATATCATTACTTTCCAAAGAAGCTTCACAAGAAATTATACTCGATGGATTGATTCCACTTTTTACAAAACATTCAAAGAATATTCCAGAACTTGAACAAAAACTAACAGATGCATTTGCTACTGCATCTACCACATCAAAATACAATAGAAGAGCCACTAATGTTTCAATTAGACTTCAGTTAGGTTCTGATCTAAAAATTGTTAATGCAATAATTAATGCATACAAGAATTATACAAAGATAACTCCAATTCCAAAAATTGGTTTGATTGTAGATTTCGATAAAGGAAAAGTATCTGATGTTTCCGAAGTATTAGCAGAAATAATTTCAATTGGTGGAAAAGTAATGTTTGCAAAAGGCGAAGTATCTAGTTATGGCATTACAAATGGTACAACTAAAAATTCTGGTCCACTTGCAATAACACTACAATCTGTTTCAATTAATCTTCCAAGACTTGCATTTGAATCCAATAAAGATGAAACATACTTTAGAGCAAGACTTGCATTACTTATGAAACCTGCCTTATCTTCTATGGCATTAAGAAAGAAAGATATCTCTGATCTTACTAGAAGAGGACTAAATCCAATTCTTGCAAAGAATACACAATACATGCAAAGAAGTTCTGTGTCACTTATTGTTAATCTAGTAGGCCTAAAGGAATCTGTATTCAATATTCTTGGATTCCAAGATAATAAGGAAGGAAAAGAGATACTCAACAAAGTAATAGAAACTGCAGTTGATGTTGCAGCTAAAAAAGGCAAGGAATTAGGAGATACTGTGGCTATATCCATGACTGAGACTGAGGGATCTAGCAGATTCGCAAACCTAGATGGTGAGAAATATGGTAAAAACTCGGCTCTTAGTTCTATGGATAGTGACTCTTACTCACAAGGAATAGTTCTTAATGCATCTGAAATAGGTGATTACACAAGTAAAACCGAGATTATATCTGAATGTAATAAACTATCTAAACTACTCAACGGTGGTTTACTAGTCAGACTAGATATCGATCAGAACGCCACTCAAATTGATATCAAAAAATCAATCGAGAAAGCAGCAGAACTAACATCTTCATTCAAGCCTGTAAAGAAAGTAGCACTATGTGGTGAATGTGGATTCAAAGATGAGCACTTTGTAGACAAATGTCCAAAGTGCAAGTCTTCATATGTAATCTGAAATTCGTAAATCAAAAACTAGTTCCGATCATTTTAGAAAATATTTTGATCAGTTTCAGACATACTATCATAGCACATAATTCATGATGGATTAAGACAAACACGTTAGGTGTCAACAAATCGTAATTGTGGCCTAGATTCTTGCTCTTACGTTAATGACTATATTGACTTCTTTAAGTGTCTATATACAAAATCATAAACAGTATGAGCTAACAAAAATTCACTAGTGGTTATGCTATAAATTTTTCATGCGATCATCGCACTGAATTCATGACTGTTTGATCAGAAAAACCATTACAACATCAATTGGACCGTTGTCAATATTATTGAACTGAAATTTTAGAAAAAACTGCCAAATCATTTATACCATCTTATTTCTTACCTCTTGCGGGGAGATTATAATTGGATAAATCACAAATAGAAAGTACTATCAATGAGATCCGTAAGCGCAGTGGCGCTGTAACGGCTTTCAATCAAGATAAAATTTCAAACGCTATATTTAGAGCGTTGGCAGCCACCTCTAAAGCCGACCGTGTGCTAGCCGATCAACTTGCAAATAAAGTCGTGCAAAAATTAGTCGAACAAGGATTCACAAATTCTAGAACTCCTACAGTTGAGGATATTCAAGATATTGTGGAATCAACCCTTATCGATTGTGGTAACAGTGACATTGCAAAAGCGTATATCGTTTACAGACATGAACGAAGAAAATTAAGAGACGAAAAAATGAAAGTCTTAAACACAAAATCTTTAGATACTGTCTCAAAGAATTTTGATCTAAATTGCTTGAGGGTATTAGCATCTAGATATCTTTTCAGAAATAGTAAAAATGAAATCACTGAATCTCCAACTCAAATGTTTGAAAGAGTAGCAATTCTAGTTGGAATTGGCGATATTCTATATGATGCCCAAGTATTTGATAAATCTGGAAATATTACCCAAAATACTGAAGAAGCACGTACATATCTTGAGAAATTAGATAATTTTGATTACAAATTCAAGATTGGAGAATACTTTCTCAACAAGTGGCACTTTAGATCTTTAATCAATCACTATGTAACACTTGCAAACAAAGGTCAGATGAAAGTCAGCTTTAAAGATCTTCTGACACTACTTGCAGCCAAAAAACTTGATAACTATGCAGACAAGATTACAGAATATTTTGAATTGATGACTGCACAAGATTTCCTGCCAAATTCACCAACAATGATGAATGCTGGTGGTAGATTGGGTCAGCTTTCTGCATGTTTTGTTCTTGGTATGCCCGATGATATGGAACAAATCATGAAATCAACTTCTGATGCAGCACTAATTTTCAAGTCAGGAGGAGGAGTTGGAATCAACTATTCTGATCTTCGTGAAGAAGGTGATATTGTTGCATCAACATCTGGTGTAGCATCAGGTCCTGTATCTTTTATGAATATTATCAACACCGTAACTGAAGTTGTAAAACAAGGTGGAAAAAGAAGAGGAGCTAACATGGGAATCATTGAAGCTTGGCATCCTGACGTTGAAAAATTCATTACAAATAAAACCGAGCCTGGTGTATTAGAGAACTTTAATGTCAGTGTAGGCATATGGGAAGATTTTTGGAATGCACTTGTAAACACAGATGATGGCAAGTACATGTTACGTAGTCCACGTGACAGAAAGCCAGTAAGAGAAATCAACGCACATCAATTAATTGATTTGATAGCCATGTCTGCATGGAAGAGTGCAGAACCTGGATTGATCTTCTTTGATCAAATTAACAAATACAATGTATTTGCAAAAGCAAGACAATCTCCACTAAGAGCTACAAACCCATGCGGTGAACAGAGTCTATATCCATACGAATCATGCAATCTTGGTTCCATCAATTTAGTGAATCTTGTAAAAAGAAAGGCTGATGGAGAATACGAATTTGATTGGCAAAGATACGAAGAAACAATTAGAAAGACAACAAGATTCTTGGATAACATCATTGATGTGAATCATTATCCTGTAAAAGATATTGACATTGCATCTAAAGATTCTAGAAGAATTGGATTGGGTGTAATGGGAGTTGCAGATCTCTTATACAAATTAAAAATTCCATACAACTCCAAGGCAGGCTATGAACTACAATCAAAGCTATCTGAAGCATTGACCTATTATTCCATGGAGGAAAGTGTGGCACTTGCAAAATCTAGAGGTGAATTTCCACTTTGCTCAAAGACAGAATATCCAGAAGGAAAGATTCCAATTGCAGGATATTACGAGAAACCTAAAGAATCACATTGCTATGAATGGGATGCACTAATTGAGAAAATTAAGAAGCATGGAATAAGAAATGTCTTGACTACTACAGTAGCTCCAACTGGAACATTATCCATGATTGCTGATTGTTCAAATGGAATGGAACCGGCATTTGCTTTAGTGTTTGAAAAGAGAGTAACTGTAGGTAGATTCTTCTATACCAACAAGATTGTTGAAGAAGTACTCAAAGAACATGGTCTATACAGCGATGAACTACTTGCAAAGATTGCAGACAACTATGGATCTCTAAAAGGAATTCCTGAAATCCCACAATGGATGCAAGATGTATTTGTTACTGCAATGGATATTCACTGGGCAGATCATCTAATGGCTCAAGGTGTATGGCAAGATTGGATAGGAAATGCAATTGCCAAGACAATTAACATGCCCTATGATGTTACTGCAGATGATGTAAAATCTGCATATCTACTAGCTCATGAATTGGGATTAAAAGGAATCACAGTATATCGTGATGGTTCTAGACATAAGCAAGTACTTCATATGACAAGTGAAAATGCACAAAAAACATTTGATGTTACACCAAGTGAATATGTTACTGGATATGTAACAACTATGATTTCAAATCCATACATCAAATCTCAAGTACATAGTGCACTTGAACTCAAAGTTCGTGATGAAGAAATTACATCTGAGCCTATGAGACAAGAAGAAATATCTGAAGATCGTCTATGTCCAACATGCAAAAATAATCTTGTATTTGTAGAAGGATGTAGTATCTGTATAGAATGTGGGTTCAGCGGTTGTACTTCTGGATAGAGAACAAATCATAACTTTTTTACTTCCTTTTACTTTTCATCTAATATGGATAAGAAGATTTTAGGAGCATATGTTGGTATTGCAGTAATTGCTATAATTGCAGTAGTACTGATCGCACCAAACTTAGAATCAATTACTAGTCAGAAACATAATGAAAAAATTGGTCTTGTGATTAACACACCAAATCCATCCATATCTTTGCAGGACTTGAATCAAATTTACTCTGATGCATCTTCTACCGGAATTGGAAGAAGTAATGTATACTTATTTTGGAATATTGTTGAGCCTGTAAAAGGAGAATTCAACTGGGAACAATCAGATGTTTTAATGAGTTTTAATAAAAACAATGATCTTAAAGTTACATTGTTTTTTTCTGTAATTAATGGAGAGACACTAGGACCTTTCCCAAATTGGATTGGAAAACCGTCCCTTAATGCAATTGGAGAAGACAGACTAGTCAGTGTTCTTGATGCAATATTGTCTCGTTATGATATTATTGATACAGTTGTAATTGCTGGTGAAACAGAATCACAATTTCGTTATTATGAACAAAATATTCCTGTATACAAAGAACTTTTTAACGGAGTATACGCTAAATTAAAAGAAAAACACCCTGATGTAAAGATAGGAAATGCATTTGCCTTACATAATGTATTAAATAAAAATTTGGAATATGTTGTAACTGATTTAGCACTTGGTGATTTTGTTGCTTTCTCATATTTTCCAGTTGATAACTTGAATGATATAGTCAAAACTCCACAAGAAGCTAAAGAGGATTTGCAAAAAATATTTGAAATCATACCTGATAAAAAAATTGGATTTTTTGAGATTAGTTGGAGCACATCTGATTTTGTAGGAGGAAACAATACATCTCAAAAAACATTCTTGGAAAAATCATTTGAATTTTATACCGAAAATGAATCTAAAATAGAATTTCTTACATGGTATAGACAATATGATAGACCTGATGGTACATGTGTTATTGAAAAACCAGACATTGGTAATCAAACCCTCAGTGTAGGTGGTGGTTCTAGTTTAGGAAGTAGTGAGTATGTAATTGAACGATTAAGCCATTATGTTTGTAGTTCTGGATTATTGGATATTAATGGAATTCCTAAACCTAGTTGGAATGAATTTAAAAATCAGATTGAAATGATCAACTAAAATGATTTCTCTAGTTTTAGCAGAATCTGCGTTAGAACTTGTTCCTTTAGAGCTACAAGATCATCCATCAGTATTATCTCATGCACAAAAACTAGGAAAAGATCCATCTGAAATCTTACTTGATAATTCTTGGCACTTTGCTGCCATGAAAGGAATCAATAACGAAATCAAACGAGGAAGACCTGATTTAGTTCATTTTTCTATATTAGAGGCAACTACAATTCCATTGTATTTACAAAATAAAATTAAAATCTATATTCATACAATTGATGATAAAGTAATTTACGTTGGAGAAAATGTTCATATTCCAAAATCATATCATAGATTTGAAGGTTTGATTGAAAAATTATTTCTGGAAAAAACCATACGATTTGATACTAGTATATTATTAGAAATCAAAGAAAAATCGTTTTCTGAATTAATTAATGAAATAAAGCCATCAAAAATTATTGGTTTTTCAACCAAAGGAGAGCTTAGTTCATTTGAAAAAATTAGCTCTGAAATATCAGATAATACATGTCTAATTATTGGTGGATTCCAGAAGGGTCATTTTTCTGAATCAATAAAAAACAAAATAAATCACTTGTTTTCAGTTGATAACTTGTCTTATGAGGCACACGTAGTAATTGCACGCATACTGTACGAGTATGAAAAAACCGTTTTTATGTAGGAAATTAAGTTTGTTTTCTTGTGCAGTCATAGTATAGCCTGGTTAGTATTCGGGGTTTCCAACCCTGTGACGCGGGTTCGAATCCCGCTGACTGCATTTTTCCAATCTAAAGAAAACCAATTTTTAGATGCA
>SCUP01000188.1 GCA_004297665.1 Nitrosarchaeum sp.
CCATTAAGTGGTGTAGATACCAAACTTTTTGAAGAAGCCAAAGAGATTGGATTGGAAAAACAAATTTCAAAGTTAGAAAAATTATTTATGATTAATTCAAATGAAATACCAAATTTTTCAAACAAAGACATAGATTTTGCGCTAAAATCAAAGAAAAGTGTCACTGTCAAAATAGGACCAAATAATGTGCATGATATCCTTGATTCTCTAGAATAAAATCACTGAGAATTTAAACGGCATTTGAGGATTGTAATCTGTGTTAAAAATCGGTGAGTTCATCTATCCTTGGGGAAGTGGTCACTATTCCCGAATGATGAGGCTAAATGCAGTATTAGGTAATCATATAAAAGAAAAATTTGAAGTTCATTTTTCAAGCAAAGATCATGTTTATCAGAAATTGCTAGAAAAATTTCCAAATAATAAAGATCAAATCCATGAGATATTAATGCCAACTCCAATTGATGGAAGGTTTGGACCAAGTGTTTTATTGTCACTGCTAAATTTACTGCTGCCAGTTTCAAAAAATCCTCCTCTTGTAAAACAAGTTACAAGTTATTTGAGACAAGAAAGTAAATTATATGATAAGGAAAAATTTGATCTTGTAATTAATGATGGGGATATGGGTTCAAATATTATAGCAAAAAATCGTCAAACTCCAAGTCTGTTCATAACAAATCAGTTTCGACCAAAATTGCATAGATCAAAATCTTACTTTTATCCAGCAGTAGTTTTTGTCTCAAAACAAATTGCAAAGGCTTCCAGAATTCTTGTGGCAGATTCTGCTCCTCCATATACTATGTGTGAATACAATCTAAATTTCACAAAAGATGTAAAAGAAAAAGTAACTTATGTTGGTCATTTTACTACTAGTATCAATATTGAGAAAAAACCAACTTCTGATCTTGAAAAACTCATAGAAAATTCAGAGTTTGGGTATTGGATGCGAACTGGAAACAAATCTACTAATGATGGAACAGGTCAAAGATATGAACGAGTATTTCATCAAAACGAAATGAAAAATGAAAAAAGGATTGTTTCTCATGCAAAAAATGAACCAACAATTGATTCTGTTTTGGGAAAAGATGGTAAAAAATATACCATATCTAATGCTTTGGAGAAAAAAATTGATTGGATTCAAATTGATATCGGTTTTCTATCAGAGCAAGAAAAAGAAACTGTCCTAAATTTGAGCAAATATGCTGTAGTAAATGGATCTCATACTGTAATGGGTGAAATTCTTGGAGGAAAGGCAAAACCAATTATTGGCATTCCGATTTATGATGAGCACACAAATAACATCAAATGGGCTGAGGAGAAAAATCTTGGAGTACTAGCAGTTAAGACAAAGCAAGTTATTGATGCTATTTCAAAAATTAAAGATAATTATAATAAATTTGAAGAGAATTTGGCAGATTTTTCCAAGAATTTTGATCCTAATGGGGCAGAAAACACGGCAAAGATAGCAGCAAATATTCTAGAAGAAAAGAAATAATACTTTATTTTGAAATTTCTAGTTATCTGGCACGCGGGATGTTCGATGGGCGAACGGACCGCAAGGGATGACGATAAAATCCGCGTGTCAGATTTTAAATCGATCAAATAATAACGTGGGAACGCTTTTATGGAAAAAATTAAGCCAAATTATTAGTGCCTAACTGTCCAGAATGTACTGCAAGAGAGAGAAAGAAAATTCAAGCAAAATATGAAGCAGAAACCGCAGAAGAGAATAGAGGTAGAGATGATTTATTCAAGTTATTTGATCAAGTGGAAATTCCAATGAAAATGGATTCTGCTACAAAACATTTCATTTGTAAGAGATGTGGATTGTATGCTACGAGAGAACAAGTTTCTGACATCAAATACAGACTAAATCAAAAAGAGAAGACACGTGAAGATAAACAGGATGATTATCTGGAATGGTGGCAAAAAAGCAAGAAAGACAAAGAATTAGACTAGAGTGATTATTTTATGGTAAAAAAGACAGTCGAAGAGAAACCAGCTAAGAAAGAAAGAAAATCATCTAAAAAAGATGACATTCCGGATTGGGTTTCAGATGAAATTCAAAACGCAAAGTTTGAGAAACCAGAAGAGCTGAAAAGAGCTGGATATATTCTTGAAATTTATGATTCAGACAATAAAATTGATGCTCAAGTGTATGATCCAGTTGAAGATGGCAGACATATAGTTACATTTGATCTGTCAAAAAAAATTAAAACGTCAGATTTAGAAAAAGGTGTAGTCTATGAATTTATTTTTGATCAACACAAAGCCCCCTTAAGTAAAAAAGTAGCAGAGTATCTCCAAAAAGAAAAAGAAATTGATATGAATGCAATATATCAATTTGAATTAAAAGAAATAGAATTACTTGATGTAGGATCTAGCGCATCTGCAGATGAAGAACTAGAAGAATAAGGCTAGTTTTTTGTTTTAGAGTTTAATTGTTTTTTAAAAACCATACCCAAAATAGGATTAATCAAATATGGAAATGTATTTTTTATCCATACAGCACCACGAACTACTGAAGGAACTATAATTTCTAATCGTGGAGAATTTGCTGCTCTTAAGATTGCTTTTGTGACTGTTTTATCACTAAGAGATAGCGGTGAATATTTTGGCATTTTTTTAAAAGAATGATGATCAAAAAAGTCAGTTCGAACCATTATTGGACTTACGACTGTAATTCCAACACCAGTTCCTTTAAGCTCATGTTTTAGACCTTCTGAAAAACCCAACATTGCAAATTTTGATGCACAATAAGATGCAATTCCAGGTAAACCAAAACTTGCAGCTACAGAAGCTACATTAACAATATGTCCAGACTTTTTTTGTATCATTGATGGAAGAAAATTTTTGATACAGTAAATCATACCAAAATAATTTGTTGCCATCTGTAATTCAATTTCTTCAGTTGTTAAATCAAAAACAGAGCCATAAATTGCAAATCCAGCATTGTTTATTAAAATATCAATAGAACCATATTTTTCTAAAACAAGTTTTGACATTTTCTCTACTTGTAATTTATCAGAAACATCACATTCACAAATCATAGTGGAGATGTTGAATTTTTTTAAATCATCAGTTATTTGTTCTAATTTTTGTTTTCTTCGCGCAACTAAAATCACATTAGATCCTTTTTTGGCAAATTGGATAGCAGCTTCTTTACCTATTCCAGATGAAGCACCTGTGATTAGCACTACCTTATCTTTGAAATCCATAAATCAAAAAATTCGTTAAAAGATAAAGTGGTTTCTATGCTTATTTTGCCATATAAAATCAAATTGGCAGGATATTTGCCGACTTTTTCTGCCTGTCAGTGAGATACGTGTTAAGCTTCTTGAATTTTGGATTTTACTTTCTGAATAATATCATTTGGAATACTAGTCATATTATGATCATTTTTGGCGTGTTCAGATATTTTTTGAAACAGTTCATTTTCATCATTTGCAGTTGTAGACCAACCACAACCACTTACAACGTCGCCGCAAGCAAATTTTTTTGCCATAATTATGAACATGTCACAAAATAGATAACTTTTATGATCAACCATGCGTACTGGCATTTTGGAGTGATTTCTATGATTTTTCTTTCTTTGGGATTTTACTCAAGGCTAGTTTTACCAGTAAAAGCCAAGTTATCAAAATAGGTACATAGTAAGTAGCAATTCTCCAACCAATTACTGCATCCCATGCAACTGTTCCTTGAGAAATAGTAAGATTGAATGGATCCAAGTTATTCAGATATGCAATAATACCAAACTCTGCCAATCCAGAACCACCTATTGTAATTGGTAGGTTTCCAATTGCATTTGCACCCATTACAGCCATGATTGAATCAAAAATACCAATCATGTATCCTGTTCCCATTGCAATTATCATAAATGATATTCCATAAAATGACCAAGATGCAAGTGAGAAGAGAAAAGAGATTGTAAATACTTTTTTTGATTCTATTGTTCTAAGATTTTGTCTACTCATTGTACAAACTTCTTCCATCCAGGAATTAGTCTGCTCAATGTATTTTTCTCCCTTTACTTTAGCAAATCGTTTAGTTAAACTAACAAAGATTCTTGGAACTTGAAAAGTTCTCTTAGATGATAAAAAGAACAGAACCATCCATAATGAAGTTACGGTAATG
>SCUP01000189.1 GCA_004297665.1 Nitrosarchaeum sp.
AAAATTAAGCCAAAATGGTTTTAAATTTTTAACACTGGATGAATCTTTTGCTCTGATTAAAAAACAAATTTCTGCTTGAGATAATTATTATTTTCACTTCAAATATTGTTCAAAAGATGTAAATTTGAATTTCTTTAATATTTTATCCATTCTGGAAAATGTTGAATTTAGATTATGATATGTTATGAAACTATCCATTAGTGATAGCGGTATTTTGGGCATATATTCTGGTGTCAATTCCCAAGAATGTATGTAAAAGGTGGCTGGAATGTTATTATCAATATATTTTCTTATTGCGCTTTCAATTATTTTTAATGGCAAAGTTCTCAAGTAAAACCCACCTGCGGCAGGTATTGTTTTTCCAAAAATTTTTGTTACCAAAAGAGGAAACTCTAGTATCTTTCCATCAGGATTGTTTTTTTCTATTGAGGAACTTGTAATTTTATATGGTTTAGTTTCTGCATTATCTATTCCATACAACTTTGTTTTTGCAGGGACTATGCTACTATCATATTGATAATTATTATTTTCAAGCGTATCTATTATCCAAGAACTAGATTGATTTAATGAAAAAGAAGGCGCTCTAAATCCTTTTGATCTTTTAGATGTGATAGCATCAAATCTCTTAATTTCATCATCAAATTTCTCCTTGTAATTTAAAGAGTCTACTCTTGTATGGTACATTGTGTGAAATGCTATTTCATGACCATTAGATAATATTTTATCAAGTATCTCTGGCTTAAACTCAAGTAATTCTCCAACCATAAAAAATGTTGCAAGAGTTTCATTTTTTCTTAACCAATCCAGAATTTTATCTATTCCATTGACAACTGTTGGCTTGTTATTTTTTGTCTTTATATGACGTTGAATTAATTCAGGATGATACCAGTCTTCAAAATCTATTCCTAAAATATTCATTTTATCACATCATTGATAATCTAATGTTCAATTCTTTTTACTACTCGTGCTGGGTTGCCTACTACTACACAATAATCTGGTACATCTTGAGTTACAACACTTCCTGGAGAAACAATTGAATTCTCACCGATTGTTATTCCTGCAAGTATTATGGAGCCAGGAGTTATTACAGATCCTGATTTTATTCTTACTTGCTCGACTTTTCTTGGATATTCACCTTTTTTTAAAAAAAGATTTGCTGTGGGATTTGTATGTGCAAAAATCATCGTATTACTGCCAAGAGTAACATGATCATCAATAGTAACAAGTTGAGGATAAACTAAATCTATTTGGACATATGGACAAAAATGACACCCATTTCCAATTTTCACTCCTCTTGCACGTTGCATGCTTATTGCAAAACCAGAATGGGGTGAATTATAAGCCAATGAATGTAAACACCACGATCTTAGTATTTTTGAGCGTAATTGTAATTTTCCAAAACTACCTGTAAAATTATAATATTCCATTAATTCTCTCACATTAGTTGAAAACGCATCTTCATTTCCTTTCATGATTATTTATCTCAAGATTAAGTCTATAATCTTTGGGCTAAAAAAATTTGATTAAAGTGATGACTAATCAAAGTTACGAAATCTTTATTGTTCCTTTAAAAATCAATAATTTATGAACCGAGAAATGAATCTATCTCACTACATAAACACGGCTAAATCCGTTGATTTTAACAAATATGAAAAAAAACTCCGAATTGCAATTCTTGGAAGTTTTACATTAAATGGTTTGGCAGAAGTCATTCAAGTTAAATGCTCAGATATTAAAATTGGTTGTTCTACATACGTATCTAATTACAATCAATACAATCAGGACATTCTAAATGAATCAAGTGAACTTTACAAATTTTCTCCAAATATAACATTCTTAATTCTTGATACTCAAAGTATCTTAGGTGATCTATACTTTTTTCCATATTCCATTGATATTGCACAAAGAAAAAGCTATATTGAGGAAAAACTAAACGAGCTAAAAAATCTGATAAATACTTTTGTGAAAAGATCCAACTCCAAATTAATAATTAGTAATTTTATGATCCCAACATATTCTCCTTATGGAATCTATGATTTAAAAATTGACTATGGAATAAAAGAAATGATAATTGATCTAAATTCTAAACTGAATAATTATATCAAAAATCAAAATTCTGTCTATTATTATGACCTCAATAGTTTTGTAGCTAGATATGGACAAAATAATGTATTTGATTATCACAAATATTTTTTTGGTGATATTAAGATTGCATTTGATTATATTCCTTATTTGGCACACGATCTAATTTCGTATGTAAAAGCCATCATGGGCATCAATAAAAAATGCATTGTTTTAGATTTAGATAATACATTGTGGGGTGGAATTGTTGGAGAAGATGGATTTGAAGGAATAAAACTTGGTCCAACTCCTCCTGGAAATACATATGTTGAATTCCAAAAAAGACTCTTAGCATTACATCAACGAGGCATAATTCTTGCAATAAATAGTAAAAATAACGAACAAGATGCCTTGGATGTAATAAGAAAGCATCCTTACATGATTCTAAGAGAGGAACATTTTGCTAGCATGAAAATCAATTGGAACGACAAACTAGCAAATATGAAAGAGATCGTAAATGAACTAAATATTGGTCTTGATAGTCTAGTGTTTATCGACGATGATCCAGTGAATCTAGAATTAATTCATACTACTTTACCTCAGATACTTACCATTGACATGGGTGATGATCCTGTTAATTTTGTACCTATTTTGATGAAAATGAATGACTTTGACTCGCTTCAAATAACAGATGATGATGTTAAGAGGGGTAAAATGTACTTGGAAGATAAAAATAGGAAAACTCTACTTGGTTCTGTTAGTAATCTGGATGATTTCTTAAAACAGCTTGATATAAAAATCGAGATAAAAAATGCTGATGAGTTTTCAATTCCTAGAATTTCTCAGTTAACCCTAAAGACAAATCAATTCAATCTTACAACAAAACGTTACCAGGAAGAGGATATTAGAAAATTGGTTAATGACAAACAAATGCTTGTAGAATATACTCAAGTCAAAGACAAATTTGGTGACAACGGAATAACAGGAGTCTCTATTGTAAAAAAAGAAGATTCTGAGTGGATAATTGATACATTTCTCATGAGTTGCCGTATCATGGGTCGAAGAATTGAAGATGGGATGTTGAGCTCCATTCTTCAAAGGGCAAAAGAAGATGGTATCAAAAAAGTCAAGGCATCATTTATTCCAACTTCAAAAAATCAACCAATTGCAAATTTTCTATCAGACTATGGATTTGTTAAAGAAGACAATTATTGGGTTTTCTCACTAGAAAATGACATAAAAATCCCCAAACATCTTAAAATTGAAAGAAAATGACATCCAAAAAACTCTACGCAGCTGTGTCTAGAATAATGAACGTGCCATTATCAGAAATTAACGATATGTCTGGACCCCAATCGATTGAAACTTGGGATTCTTTTAATGTCTATGTTTTATTAAATGAAATTGAAGCTGAGTTTGATGTTAGATTTACACTGGATGAATCAATGGATATAAAAAATGTGGGTGATTTTAAACGACACTTAAAGAATCATGGAGTGATTCTAAATGATTCATGAATCTTTGGAGCAAAAATCATGAAACTACATCATATTGGAATTGTAGTATCAAAGATATCTGAATCATTTCCAGAAATAACAAAATACATCAAATTCGATGAAACCACAATTCCATCGTTGATCACATCGCAAAAAGTTAATGTATGTTTTTTGAAAATTGGTGAAATTAAACTTGAATTAATAGAACCAATAGGAGATGATTCCCCGGTTACAAATTTTGCACAAAAAGGAGGAGGATTTCATCATTTGTGCTTTGAAGTTCCAAATTTAAGAAAACAGCTTGACGAATTTGTAAATAATGGTGCGCGCGTCATCGTTGAGCCTGTCAAGGGATTTGAAGATCGTCTGACAGCATTTGTATTATTTAACATGGTACATACGAAAATGAATCTAATTGAATTAGCAGAACCACGTAAACTCTAACTAGATTTCTATGACAAACAAATCAATGATAGGGGAAATGGGTATTGGCATTGACATTATTGATGTTACCCGATTTGCAAAAATTCCATATGCAGAAAAAAAAGATTTTTACAAAAAAATTTTCTTGCCTTCTGAAATAAAATATTGTCTAAAATATAAAAATCCATATGAACGATTTGCAGGAAAATTTGCGATAAAAGAAGCAGTACAAAAATCGATAAATGAAAGCATATCTCCACTTAAAATTGCGGTTTCACACTCTCATTCTAAACCACAAGTTCGTTTGTTGGATAAGAAAAAAACGGATTACTTGTTTATAGCGTCTATTAGTCATGATAAAAAATTAGCAGTAGCTGTTGTTATTGCAGAAAAAATATTAAAAAATGTTAGAAAGTAGCTAGAGTCTGGTTAGTGCTTAAATTAACTGAAATTTCAGAATAGAAAATTATGTTTATTGTCTATTTCTTAATAAAACTCTAAAAATTTATTCCAAGTATAATTATATTTCATATTATTCTGTATTTTACAATGAAATTTTTGATCCTTCACCAATAAGGAAAATTTTCTTATTTTCATTTTTTTCTATAATCTCAGAGTTGTTAGAAATTATGCTGTTTCTTATGTTGATCTTACAATCAATTACACAACCTGACATTACTATGGAATCTTCTATGTTGCATCTAATCAAAATAGAGTTATCCCCAACACTAGTATTTGCTCCAATATGTGCACCACTTCCTATCTCACAATTTTTACCTATTATCACCGGACCGATAATTTTAGCTCCTGATCTGATTATGGTATTTTCACCTATCATGACATTACCTTCTATGGATACTCTATCTTCTTTTATTCCATGAAAATATGGTTTCATTCCAGTCAAAATTATCTGATTTGCATGTATGATATCCTCTGGAGTTCCAGTATCCTTCCAGTAATCAGTTATTGTATAGTATGTAATTTTTTTGCCAGATTCAAGTAAAATCTGCAACGCATCAGTAATCTCATATTCATTTCGCCATGAAGGTTTTAGTCTGTCAATGATATCAAAGATTTCTCTAGTCAAAAAGTAAATTCCAGTTACTGCTAGATTTGTAGGGGGGTCTTTTGGCTTTTCCATGATTTTCTTGATTTTGCCATCCTGCACATCTGCAATCCCAAATCTGGATGGGTTATCAACCTCACACAGCAAAATTGATGCACTTGCATCATCTGTTTCAAATTCCTTTTTAAATTCTACAATATCTTTTTGAATGATATTGTCGCCCAAAAAAACCAAAAATTTTTCATTACCAATAAAATCTTTACACAATCGTATTGCTTGTGCAATTCCATTTGGTGATTCCTGTTCTATGTATGTGATATTGACGCCAAACTCTTTTCCATCTTCATAGTACTCTTTTACCTTATTAGATCCAATTCCCCCAATAATTATTGCAATATCTTTGATACCTGTACTCTTTATTGATTCCAGACAGTACTGTGACATTGGTTTGTTGGCTATAGGAAGTAATTGTTTTGGTCCAGTATGTGTAAGTGGTCTAAGTCTTGTTCCATGACCTCCGTGAAGAATTATTCCTTTCATTTTCTTGTGCCTGATTTCCATGGTATTGGAACCAATGTTTTAGAATTTGCCTTTTTTAATAAATTCCTGTTGGAAAGATACCAATTAACTGTATGCTCTAATGCATCATCAAATACAAATTTTGTCTTCCACTTTAGATGCTTTCTAATTTTTGACGAGTCTAAACTATAACGTAAATCGTGTCCAGGACGATCCTCTGTATGGTAAAAGAAATCAGAAGGTTTTCCTAAAATCTTTAAAATCTTCTTAACAATTGTAAGATTGTTTATCTCATTATTTGCAGATATGTTATATGATTCTCCCCATCTTCCTTTTTCAAAAATTTCAAGTATGGCATTGCAATGATCTTGCACATAAATCCAGTCTCGTATTGCTTTGCCTGAACCATAAATTGGAATTTTTTGATCATTTTGTGCAAAGAGAATAGTTCTTGGAATTAACTTTTCAAGATGCTGCCTTGGTCCAAAGTTATTTGTACATCTTGTAACTATTGCTTCAATTCCATAAGTTTTGACATAAGATTTTACAAGTAATTCAGCTGATGCTTTTGAAGAAGAATATGGACTAGATGGATTGAATGCAAACTCTTCTGTTGCACTTCCCTTCATTATGCTGCCAAAAACTTCATCAGTTGAAATCTGGATTATTTTTTTTTTATGCTTTCTTACTGACTCTAAAATAGTAAATACTCCCATTATATTTGATTTTATAAAGTTCTTTGGGGATGTGATACTTCTATCTACATGGGATTCAGCTGCAAAATTAAGTACTAGATCTACTTTTGAAACTAGTTTATCAACTAATAATTGATTTGTTATGTTACCTTTTACAAACTTGTATTTTTTATTTTTTTTAACATCTTTCAGATTAGAATGTGTAGAACCCTCAATCTCAGCGTCTATGTTGATTATTTCATAATCAGGTAATCTTGATAATGTATCTAAAATGAAATTACTTCCAATAAATCCTAATCCACCTGTTACTAACAGTTTCATTTCTTATCAAGGGAAATTCTTTAGGCTGTCTTATAACATTTAACAATTAATTATTACGTTTGTTTTCTCTTGATTTATCAATATTTTAATAATTAGTAATTGACGGAATAATATGGAAGATAACTCTTCAGTGTCATACCATCTAGAACAACATGAAACAAAAAGTGTCATTGATGGACATGTAAATGGTTCTTTGACAGTAATTTGGAGAGATTGGGATGAAATTATTAAAGAACATCCAAAAATGGTTTACGTAAGCTCAGTAAAGCCAGGTGAAACTAAAGGACCACACACTCATACCAAACGAAACAGCTACTTTACATGTATTCATGGAAAAGTTGTTTTTATCATTAAAGACAATTCCGGAAAATATATTGAGATTGAATCAAGTGGCGATAAACCTGTTATGGTATTTGTACCAAAAAACTGTCCTTCTGCACATGTCAATATTTCAAATGAAACATCACATGTCATTGCTTTGGCAGATATTGCATGGAGACCAAACGACAATGAAATGATTAATGTCTCATTTGATGATTATGATTGGAAAAAATGGAAAAACTAATCAAGTAACGAATCAATAAATTCGGCAAGTTTTCTTGATGCATTTCCCTGATTTATAAAATATTCATTTACAATTTTTTGTCCATCATCAACTAACTTTTCTCGTAGTTTATCATTAGTCAAAATATCTACAAGTTTAGTTTCTAATTCATTTAAATTATTTACAACTAGTGTTGCACCACTTTTCATAATTACATCATCTTCAAAACCTTGATTTTCAGGCAGTATTGTCATGGTGGGTTTTTTCATAATCATGGCATCTAAAACAGCCGTTGAAAAATTAAACACTATTACAGTATCACACATATTTATCACATCAAAAATATCTTGAGTTCTAAATATGGGAATATTGGGATCAAGTTCCTTTATTATCTGATGACCATCATATACTGATTGTCCAGGACGAATCTTTACAATGATTTTTTTGTTAGATATTTTTTTAATTATATTATATGTCATCTTTAGATATTTGTCCAATCGTTGCTTAGTTTTTGAATCAGTTCCTTCAAAATTGCTACCATAAAGATCAGATAAAATAATTAAAACATATTTTTTTTTGTTTTGATTACTAACCATAAAAAATTTATCATGTTTTGGACTGCCTATATTTATTATATTATTTTCATTTCCGCCATGTTTTAAAATATATTTCATCGTACTATTTCCCCATACAACCATTTTATTTTCATGTGGGATTATTTGATAAAGTGGTAAATATCTTACAAATTTCTCATTTGTAGGGTATATTCCATGTTGTAACGTCACAATTGGAATATTTTTCTTTTTTGCAAAATGAATCAAAATTTTTTCTTCTGTAGCAGTATGTGCCCAATCTAAAATAAGATCAATTCGTGCACTAGCAAAAAATGATTTAGTAAGAATAATTTTATGAATTATTTCATTATATCTTCTTTCTATTAAAATAGAAAAATTATCTTTAATACAATTCCAAAAAGAATAACCATCTATTGAAAATATATTATTAAAAATATCATTAGACCAAAGCAATCTTATATTTTGGCTAGTTGCTTCTTGTTCAATTATTATCTTCTCTTTCATTTTATCATAAATTTTTTCTAAATTAAAGAACTTAGAATCTGTATTTTTAATAACTTTTAAGGAATTCAGATCTGTTATAACTGGACGCCTTTGATTAACAAGAATCACATTATGTTTTGTTTTTGATAATTCTTCTAACATATTTTTGTAACTTACTGGGTTAAATTCTACAAGAAGTATGTTTTTTTTATCAGTGGAATCACTAAAATTGAATTCCTTAGGTAGAAACAAACTCAC
>SCUP01000374.1 GCA_004297665.1 Nitrosarchaeum sp.
CATTAGGTTAGAATTGAATTTACGTTGATTTTGATTTTAAAAGCAACTTTACAATAGTTTAATTACAACACGATTTCACCAAGTTTTAGAAAGATATGCCATTTGATGGACCAAGAGAAATGTTTACCGCAACATGCGGTGACTGTGGAAATGAATGTCAAATACCATTCAAGCCAAAAGACGACAGACCTGTTTATTGCAGAGAATGTTTCCAAAAGCATAAACCACAAGAACGCAGCGGTGGCTCTAGATTTGGCGGTAGATCGAGTTATGGTAGAGGATCAAGCGACAGAGGTTCCAGGTTTAGTAGAGGTCCAAGAGACGATAGACCAAGAGAAATGTTTACCGCAACATGCGGTGACTGTGGAAATGAATGTCAAATACCATTCAAGCCAAAAGACGACAGACCTGTTTATTGCAGAGAATGTTTCCAGAATCACAGACAAAACTAGTAAATCGTTTTGAGTAACTCTCAAAACTCCGTATTTTTATCAAAACAAAGATTTAGAATCCAACATAAGTATCAAAGATCATTGAATGCTGTACCGTCAAGAGATAAAATAAAAATTGGAACAATAGTACAGATGGTACAAAAACAAGATCAACGTACAGGAAATTTGACTGAAGGAATAGTTAAGAGAATTCTTACTTCGAGTAATTTTCATCCTCATGGGATTAAAGTTGAATTGGACAATGGAAAAATAGGACGTGTTCAAAACATAATCAAGTAAAGACAGATAATCAATTACAATCCGTCAATGTTTGAATTGTATTGCTTACTGGCTTAAATAACAGAGTGACAAAATTTTTCCTATGAACTGCAAACGATGCCATCACACTAGTGAAGCCCACATTCCATCAAAGGAGAGCAAATCGTTAATGAAAATCGGTAAATGTAAGATTCCTAATTGTACCTGTCAGCAATATCTAGAGCCAATTCAAGAAATAGACGAAGATCTATTGTGACTATAATTCATATACCAAATTCTTTTGAGATAATTTATGAACAAACATGCACC
>SCUP01000190.1 GCA_004297665.1 Nitrosarchaeum sp.
GAAGAATCTTGGGCAAAAATGAAAGAAGCAGTAAAGGTAAGTTTGTTCAAACCTGAAGTGTTACGTGTTCACGGTATTAAAGAAATTGAAGGATTTGATTTTGTAAAATACTTTACAGAATATTCAATGTCTGATCAGTCTTGGATTGTAAAAATGAGAGAGGCTGCAACAAAAATTCCTGATAAAATTGCTCGTTCATCAACTGCCGTTGGCACACCTGATGATATAATCCCAACATTTGAGCGATTCATGAAAGCTGGTGTAAACCACTTTGTAATTAGGTTCTGGGGCAAAAACTACTTTGGCTCAATTGACAAATTTGCAAGCCATGTCATGCCTTATCTGCGAGAAAAACTGAAAAAATAAGATTGTACATCGAAAATCATTTACTATACTTATTCTAGATGATATTAATGGATGATGAACTTTCTGAATCAATAAAAAAATGCCTCAAAATACTGGAAGAAAATATCAATATTTTATCTAATGTTGAGTTGGACCTGGAAGACCAAAAAGAGGATGAACTAACTTCTGGTTTGGAGCTACATGATCTATATGATATGACTGATGATGTTGCAGAATCTGCAAAACTAAAACGTGCCGAATTTAGTCTTATGCGTAGAAAAGCAGATTCGTAATACCGATTAATTTATGATTTATGTGGTCGTCTGTTTCTGCTTTTCATTCTAGTGTATGATTTTACTTGTCGTCTTTTTTGTTGTTTTTCTAATCTTTTTCTTGTACGTGCTGTGGAGTTGGTTTCACCTTGTATTATTCTGACTTTACTTCCATCTCTGAGCATTATTGGTTTTCCTTTAAATCTAAATTCTATGTCGTGACATTTTGTATAATATTTTCTTAGACAAAAAAATATCCTGTTATTTGTACCATGCATCTCTTTGACTTCTTTTGATTTTTTCAAATCATTGAGAATATTTCTTAGTAATCCTTTGTCGATATCTGTAATTCTGTGTAACTCTCTAAACCAAATGAATCTTGAATTAGTTCCCCATTCCTCTAGAATTTTGAGTGCCAAATTTGTTGCCCTTGATCGTTCTTCTTCTCTCTCGTCCAACTTGCTTGCTCTATATTCATCCTATATTTTAGGAATTTTGATCACTATTGAAAAGTCTTTTTTGATTTACTCATTTCTTTTAATCTTGATTTTGTTACTTTGACTGATTGTCGTTGATTTTTTTCCATCTCTTTTGCAATACTGTCTATTTTTTTTATAATTTTTGATTGTTCTTCAGATGAATTTGATTTTAAGAGATTTTTCTTTAATATTTTTAGTTCTGATGAATATTTTCTGAACTCATTTTTTAAGTCGTTTAGATAAGGATCATCCATGATTTTTCTTTAACCAACTGGTATTTTAGAGATTTAGGATCTGGATTTATAATATTATTAATCAAAACAACCTTATTGCAACTAGTTGGAATTTTACAAATCAAGTCATCTCAAAAAATCCAAGAATTTTTGAACCAAGAACACGTTGGACGAATTTCCAGCATTGATGAGAATGGATACCCTCAGATAATACCCATGAATTTTGTTTTTCTAAATGGCTTCGTATACATGCATTCTCATACCAGAGGTGAAAAAATTGATAATATCAATCGAAATAACAAAGTCGGTTTTGAAGTTGATAGAGAACTAGAGTTTCTGCCTTCCTACTTTGAAGATCCAAAAGATGCATCACTTGCAGATACATTATACATCAGTGTTGTGATCAAGGGAAAAGCATCACTAGTGACAGATAGAGAAGAAAAAACACTTGCACTAAATGGTCTTATGAAAAAGTATCAGCCAGAAGGAGGATATGAGCCAATTCAATCTGCTATGAAAGTCTTAGACAGTGTAGCTGTAATCAAAGTTATTTCTGACACACTTTATGGAAAATACAAAATTGGACAACACATGCGTACAGAAAATAGAATAGATTTGGCAGAAAAAATATTGAAAAGAAATTCTCCCACTGCACAAGAAACCTTGAAAATTATGGGATTTGAGATAACTGAAAATGGATTACAGATGGTTGATGAACCTGTGTGGTAATTTCTAATATCACCATTGCTTTAAATTCAGTTTTGGATTATCGTAACTGTTGCAACAAATTCATAAATTTGAACTAGTATCTGAGTTTGAACCTACTGGTGATCAGCCACAAGCAATTGATGCCCTAGTTGAAGGCGTAAAAAAGAAAACAATTCAAACATTACTTGGTGTAACTGGAAGTGGAAAGACATTTTCTATTGCAAATGTCATTGCAAGAACTGGAAAAAATACACTAGTCATATCTCACAATAAAACTTTGGCTGCACAACTATATTCTGAATTAAAGCAGTTTTTTCCAAAAAATAATGTGGGCTATTTTGTATCATACTATGATTATTATCAGCCTGAAAGCTACATGCCTCAAACAGATACCTATATTGAAAAAGACACACAAATCAATGAAAAAATTGAAAAATTACGCTTAGAGGCAACTGCAATGCTACTCTCTGGAGATCCTACAATTATTGTCTCAACTGTATCTTGTATCTATTCACTTGGTAACCCTCAGGATTGGGAAGATTTAGCAATTACAATTAATGCTGGCGATGTAATAAAAAGAAATGAACTAATAAAAAAATTCATTGATGCAAGATATGAAAGAAATGATACAGAAATAGCCCCTGGTAATTTCAGAGTAAAAGGTGATACAATAGATATCATTCCAGCATATTCTGAAGATATTGTACGAATTTCAATGTTTGGCGATGATGTAGAAAAAATCACATTACTTGATAATATATCGCTTAAAGAAAAGCGTAAAGTTACTCAGATGAAAATTTTTCCTGCAAAACACTATTTGATTGCAAAAGATGTTAGAGAAAAAGCTGTCCTTTCAATTAAAGACGAGCTAGAAAAAAGACTACCAGAGCTAAATGAATTAGAAAAACAAAGACTGGAAATGAGAACAAAATATGATCTAGAAATGATAGAAGAGTTGGGTTATTGCTCAGGAATTGAAAATTATTCAAGGCATTTTGATGGAAGACAACCAGGCGAGAAAGCATTTTGTTTGATGGATTTTTTTGGAGATGATTATCTGCTCGTAATTGATGAATCACATGTTACTTTGCCACAACTACATGGAATGTACAAAGGTGATTATTCAAGAAAAAAAGAACTAGTGACATATGGTTTTCGTCTGCCAAGTGCATATGATAACAGACCATTAAAATTTGAAGAATTTGAGAATTATCTAAAAAACGCAATTTTTGTATCTGCAACTCC
>SCUP01000191.1 GCA_004297665.1 Nitrosarchaeum sp.
CTCATTTCAAATATTTGGCAAAATTAAATGGAGTTGATCCAGAATCTGCCACTTCATTAGCTTGTTCTGGGTTAACAGCTTACACTGCAATTAAAAAATCAAATCAAAACTCTCCTGAATTTCTTGTAATAATAGGTGCCGGTGGATTAGGTTTAATGGGTGTACAAATTGCAAAATCTATCACCAAATCTAAAATAATCTGTGTGGATCTAGATGATCAAAAATTGGAAATAGCAAAGGAAATGGGTGCTGATTTTGTAATGAACTCCAAGGATCCTGAAACATCTCAAAAAATAATTTCAGTCTGTAATGGTAAAGGAGCTGACAGTGTTGTGGATTTTGTTAATGCTCCACCTACAGCAAAAATGGGATTGGCAGTACTGAGAAAGCGAGGAAATCTTGTCTTAGTTGGTCTGTTTGGCGGCTCAATGGAATTATCTCTGGTTACAATTCCTCTCAAATCCATTACTATTCAAGGTGCATATACTGGAAATTATAATGATATGGTCGAATTATTAGATCTTGCCCGAAAAGGAACCATTAACCCAATGATTTCAAAAAGATATTCTCTTGATGATGCAAATTCTGCCTTAGAGGATCTTAAAGCACGCAAGATTGTTGGTCGCGCTGTAATTAATCCCTAGTTAAGAATCACTACTCCAAAATGTTATAACATAAAAAAATTGTATGTCTGTATTGGATTCAAAGACTAGCTGTGAGGTAGCATTAACCCATTTGAAAAATAAACAATTCATCACTGCTCATAATTTATTTCTCAATCAAGCGAATTCTATGAGAAAAACTGATTATCTTAAATCTGCACTCTTGTATATGCTTGCGGCTGAATGTAAAACTAGACAAGGAAAAGAATCTAAAGATGAAATTGAACAAGTAGGTAATCTTTTTTTACAATACTCTAAAACTAAAAATTCAAAAAATATTCAGGGTGCATTACTTTGTGCATCAAAATGTTTTTTGAGTCTTGGTGAATATGACAAAGCAAAAATTTCATATCAAAAAGCAAAATCTATACTCTCTTCAACTATTGAAATTTCTAGACCCATCGTTATAATTGATGATAGTAAAGCGATAGCAATGAAACTTCAAAACTATGTGGAAAAATTAGGATATGGTGAAATTCTTGTTTATGAGAATGGCAAAGATGGACTTAAAGGATGTCAAAAATTATTTTCTGAAAACAAACAACCTATCGTACTTTTGGATATGGGACTTCCTGATATTGATGGTGATGAAATTGCTACAAAACTATTAAAAGAAAAAATAGATTTGCAAATTATCATAATTACGGCTGATGAGAAAACCACAAAACGAGTTAATAAAACAATTAGTTCGGGAGTTGCTGCATTTATTCAAAAACCGTTCACTCTTGATGAGATAAAAAACGCAGTTAATATCGCTGAATCTGAATATTCTTTATTACAATAACAATAAAGACATATTCAAAATATTTACGTCTTTGATATCTATTTCATTAATTCTG
>SCUP01000192.1 GCA_004297665.1 Nitrosarchaeum sp.
CCTATCTAATTCACTAAACGCCTGTCTAAAGTTTCTGTCAACAGGCTCATGAACTTGACTTCTATTGTCCCATGTCCTTAGTCTCTCAATTGTGCTCTTCATTGATGCAGTGAGTGGTTTTCCAGTAGCATCCTTATTTTGAGGATTAATTATTGTGGCCAATCCCATATCATGCATAGCCAAAGAAGTTGGCGTACCTGTCCTGGTTCTACTATCTCCCTCTTCTTTAGAAAATGCTCTCCATTCTGGTCCTTCTTGTTCTACTCTATCTGTAGCAACAAAACCGCACTTGGAGCAAAACATCTCCCCAGTATTAGAATCAGTCAAAATTGCTCCCTTGTTACAACGTTGACATCTGTCACTTGAGCGGACACTTTGAGCCATAAATTCAGAAATTCATCTTCATCTTATACTTAAAAAGATTTGACATACAAAATCGGGTAGATTTTCTGAATTTAGGCTTAAAAAAAATATTTAAATACAATTTTTTTATCCACACAAACGTAGAATGGTAAAATGTCCCCTATGCGGAGAATCGCTAAATAACAACTCTGTGATTCCAAATCACATACAAAAAATCCATCCACAAAGAATATCAATCCTAAATCTCTAGGAGAGGCATTCTTGTTAGTAATATTTTATTTACTGTTAAGCAATGTTTACACTTGAAATTAAGTACAAATCACTCGATCAAATTCATTGTCAGATTTACAAAATAAATGGAATAAACAACAAAAACCAGGTATTACAGATAAAATCAATGATACATTTAATCCAAAAGGAGCATTAAAACCTAAAATCCAAAACGGAATCAAAAAATTACAAACACAAATTGCCAAACTTGATTCAATGATTGTAAAATTAAATGAAAGAGACGCTAAACTTTTCAAAAGGATAGTTGAAGCAACTCAATTACATGATGTGAGTGCAAGTAGAATTTTATCCAAAGAATTAGTAGAGGTAAGAAAAACTACAAAAATTTTAGGTAACGCAAGAATAGCATTAGAGCAAATTGAATTAAGATTAACAACTTATCATGATCTTGGAGATACCGTAGTTACTATCATGCCCACAATAGGTTTGATGAAGAATCTTAAATCATCTCTTGTAAAGTTCATGCCAAATGCTGATCAAGAAATTAATCAGATGGCACAAATGTTGGGTGGATTTATGACTGATAGTTTTTCTACTGATGCTACATTTGGAATGGATGAAACAACCAATTCTGAATCCGAGAAAATTCTACAAGAGGCAGCAGCTGTAGCTGAAAGTTCAGTTGGAAATAGATTTCCCTCAATGCCTACAAACACTAGGACTTCTAAAAGTAAATTTTTCTGATACCTAAAATTCTCAATCTCAACTTTCTAGGGGTTCTCTGGATTCTTTAATTTTCTTAATTCTATTACCTTCATTATCGATTATTCTGTCAATCCCAGATAATCTATCTCTTAAATTATTGATAAGTAAGCCTACCTCATCAGCCTCATTTTCAACTTGTTGTCTCTTATGAGCCAGTTCTTTAATTCCTCTATTTTCCTCTTCAATGTATTGACTCACTTTCTCCAATTTTTCTTTTAGATTTTTAATATCCACAGATTCTTCTTCAATATCTTTTTCTAAAACAGTTCTCTTATCTTTTAGATTTTTTATCATTAAACCCACATAGTCAATGGCTTCTTC
>SCUP01000193.1 GCA_004297665.1 Nitrosarchaeum sp.
GGATACATCATGTCTTGTATGATAATTTTAGGATTAGGTGGAAGAACTTATTCCAAAGAACACATCAAAGGAACTGCAGAAGTGATCAATGCTTGTTCTCCTAATTATGTAGGAGCACTGACTCTTTATTTAGAAAATGGAATAAAACAAGAATTTTTAGAAAAGTTTGGAGAGCCGTTTATTAAAATCAATGATGATGAAGCTTTAGAAGAGTTGTATGATTTAATCAGCCAGATAGAAACAAAAGAAGACATAGTCTTCAGAGCAAATCACGGCTCTAATGCATATACAATCAAGGGCACATTTCCACAAGACAAACAAGAGATGTTAAACAAAATAGAATGGATGAAACAACACCCAGAGATTATGCGTCCTGAGGGATTACGAGGATTTTAAAATCCAAAAAGATTTTCTATAATTCCAATTTGATATACAATTGTCATGCCCAAAATAAAGCTGAGTGAGCCTGTCAAGTATCTCATTATTGCTTTGGCTTTGATATTATTTGATAACCCAAATGGAATGCCTATCAATCCTCCAATTAAGGACATTCCAATAATGGAGCCTATTCCAAATATGCCAATGAACATCAGAGCTGTTGTTAGGCTATGAATCGCTCCAGAAGTCATAATAATTAGGGTTCCACTTCCAGCAAGACCATGAATCATTCCAATTAGATACGATTTATGGTTGTGTGAGTGATTCTTATCATCATGATTGTGTTCATCAAAATGAATTGAGCCGTCTTTATGTGTATGAGGATGTCTATGCTTAATTTTTAGAATGCTTTTGTTTGTAATTCTTGTAATTGCCAATAATATCAACATCAATCCAACTAAAAACTCAAATCCAGAAAAAACTTCTTTTTGTAGTGTAAATGTAAAACCATAAACTAGCAAGCCAACAAGAAGTAAAGTAGTTGTATGTCCAGCTCCCCAAATTGCACCAAGTAATGATGATTTTGTAAAACCTAATTTGACAAGTTGTTTTTTTGATTGAATGGTATTGGAATTTGTGATCTGTGTAGATACTGCAGCTATGTGATCCGCTTCAAAAGCATGTTGAATTCCAAGTGTTAATCCAAATCCAGCAATAACAGCAGGAATAAAATCGCCAATTTGACCAAATATTTCTTCTAACAATTTACCTTACAGGGTTTCTCGGTATCATGTTAAAAAGAATTTCCAAAGTCTAGAGTTGCTCAACTATTGGCTTTAGATTATCTGGCAAATCAGGAATTTCAGTATGGCTTTCATTGTTTTGTAGTATTTCTGGTCCTATTCTTCGTACTCGCTGAGTTCCAATTAATGTGTCAATATTTCTTTGAATGTCTTTTTCTGATAAAATTGTCTTTAATTTCTCAATTACAGTTTCTTCATTTTCATATTTTTTAATTGCATACTGCACAAGGATAATTTTTTCATTTGTAGAATAATCAGTCATTTAAAAATATCCAATATATCCAGAGTAAAAAACATTAGTGAAACTAGAAGAATTTCTTTTTCAGATCTTCTTTGTTAGGAATGCCTGTAAATTCTAATTTTTCATCAATTACTAATCCAGGAGCTGTAAATATTGGGTATTTTTCTAAATATTCTGGTTTTTGTGTTACATCAATCAAATCATATCTTATTCCTAGTTGGTCTAGCATCTTCTCAAGAACAATACAGTTTG
>SCUP01000194.1 GCA_004297665.1 Nitrosarchaeum sp.
TTTTTGTAATTGTAATTCCATCATTTACTTTAAGAATAAACGAATGATGTGAACCATGAGGCACCGATTCATTATTTGATTCTAATATGGTACCACTAATTCTTAATCTATCTAGAACATCATCTAGTGATATTTTTTCTACATCAAGTGCAATTCTCACTCTGATTCTTTCTCCCTTGTCAGGTCTTGCATAATCTTTTTCTAATTTGATTACTCTTGTAGTGTCACCTATTATTCTGTCTCCTTCTTTGATCACACGGCGCAAATTCAATAAATCATCAGAATCTTCTGGCATTACAGAAATTGAATTTTCATCAATTATTTTTGTAATCATAATGTTATTCTAGTTAACAGAAACAAAAGAGTTTAGCTTGTAACTTCGCTAGTTTTTGTCTCTTCAGTTTTTTTCTTGAGATAATTTTCAACCCAATCCAAGGTAAGGACGCCTGATTCAGCTAGGTTTGTTAGAGAATTTGCAGAGGCTTCACCTACAACCTTTCCATTATTTTTTCTTAATTGACGCCACTTTAGCGCTGTATTTCCACTCTTTGAATTATAGATAATTCCAAGAATATCTCTTGCATTAACAAATGTAATGTCTCTTACTTTTTTCAAAGTGACCTTGTCAGCTGCTTCTACATAGATTGAACCCAAATTGTCTTCTCGTTCTGCAAATACCTCAGAATCTTCCAAGTAACTTCTTGGAGCATAAGAACGACATGTGCTACCAATTATGAATCTTCTAAAACTTTCCAATGATGCTGGAGTATCAATCGCAACCATTTTGAATGAATCAACAATTCGCCATTTATCAAGCTTCTTGAAAGACTCAATAGGCATCTGCCTGAATTATGCCTTGCGGGCAGTGATGACCCCATCCCTTTGATTGATGATGAGGATCTTGAGTTCTGAGCCTGCTCTTAGAATTTTTATGACAGACATAATAATTTCATCTTATGAAATCCTTAACTGAGTATCTTACCTATAATGTAAAAACACGGCGGGCTTTTGTCAATATTACTCCTGACATAAGAAAATTGGTTCTCAAAAGCAAAGTGCAAGAAGGACTATGTCTTGTAAATGCAATGCATATCACAGCAAGTGTTTTCATTAATGATAATGAAAGTGGATTACATCAAGATTATGAAAAATGGTTAGAAGCAATTGCGCCACATGAACCAATTGTTCAATATGAACACAACAAAACAGGCGAAGACAATGCTGATGCTCATTTAAAACGGCAAATAATGGGAAGAGAAGTTGTTGTTGCTATTACTTGTGGCAAATTAGATTTTGGTCCATGGGAACAAATTTTCTATGGAGAATTTGATGGACAAAGACCAAAAAGAGTTTTAGTTAAAATTATTGGTGAATAATTTATCCAAAATCTGCATCACGTTTCTGACTCTGTGATTCATTCTTTCTTGCAGAAGCTCTGAATTCATCATCATGATTTTGAGGTCCATGACCACACTTTACACATGCTACTCTGAATCCATCATCATTTTTTTGCCAACTTTCACAGCCACAAAAACATGCCATGTATAGTATTATTTTCAATACGATATATCCTTTGGGTTCATTAATTAGAGAAATTTATCTTTAAGTTGATTTACAACATTCACCCATTGGAATCTCATGATCATGGGGACATTTCCTTGGATGCTTTAACATGGTACAAAGAGCATCAGTAAATTGTTTATTCATGTGATGTTCAATTCCACATACCATCTCTTCATCGATTGCAACTTTTAATGCACTATCCATCAAGACTTCTAATAATCTACTATTTCTCATCATGCTAGAGCCAACTCTTTCTCCGTCTTGTGTGAGAGTTACGCCTGCTTTGTTATAGTTTACAAGGTTTTTCTCATTTAATTTTTTGAGCATTTGTACAACACTTGGTTGTCTAACATTGAGCATTTTTGCAATTGTACTAATTTTGACATCTTCTCCTCTTTCTTTAATGTGCCAAATTGCCTTTAGATACATTTCAACATGTTCAGCTTCGGCAGTTCCTACAAAAAGAGTCTCATCATTTACCGAGTCCATATCATACCACCTTTGAATCTTTTAATAAATATTCAAAATATTGTCGTGCAAATCCAGCCAATCCTGCATGATCTGCCCAAATTGCAACTAGATCAGAGGTATTCATCTCTCCCATCTCTGGACCCAATAAAATTACGACATATCTTTTATCTGAAATTATTCCTCCCCCAAAGAGCCCTTTTTTGATTTTTACAGTTGCAACTCTACTTATTGCCTTAAGGGACTCTTTGTCCATTTTATCTGAAGTTAATATTGTAATGTCTACACCCTTATCATGCAGTGATCTTAATTTTGGTAATGCCTGTCTAACTAATTCCTGTCCTGCTTCAGGTAATGCAATCATTACTTCATTTTTGCAAGACTCGACCATCTCCAAAATTTTTGAAGCAATATTTATTGCACCTGATAATACCCATATATCTGGTTTCTCACTGGTTCCACTTTTTTCATACAATGGTACTAGTTCATTTAGAATAATAGTCTGATTTTGTGAAAAATCGTTTTCCATTTTCTGCTTTGTAGTCTCCAGCCCTGTAGATGGGGATTTTGCAAAGTATTTCGTTGGTCTGGAATCATCAGAGCCAATCCACCCTTTTTCTTCCAATGTTCCTAACACCTCATAAATTTTTGAATAAGGAACGCCTGATTTTTGACTAAGATCAGATGCTGTTAATTCTCCTGTTTTGAGTAACGAGGAAAATGTCCTAATCTCATAACTGGTAAGGCCAATTTTTTCTAGAGCCTTTCTTGTCTTATCAGATATGTTCATGCGATCTAGTCGATCAGTTTTGATATTTAAATCAGACACGCCTGATTCCTAAATTCCACACGGGGCCAAGTGTGAAAGGCATTATATACCATTTCAGAAAAATTTCCAATATAGTCATGGCATTAATTCAGATTTCCAATCAGTCAACTAAAAGTTTAGGCAAGAAATCCACAATTAGATTTACTCAAAGCATTTGTCCCGACTGTAACATGATCTTAGATGCTGAAGTCTTTGAGAGAGACGATAAAGTCTACATGTCAAAGATTTGTCCAACTCACGGCGAATGTGAGGAATTATACTTTGGTTCTTATCAAATGTACAAAAAATTCAGCACATACTGGGTGGATGGAAAAGGTGCACATGCTCCAAACGTAATGATTGACAAATGTTCATGTCCAAATAACTGTGGATTATGCTCAAATCACTTATCCCACAGTGGACTAGCAAACATGATTGTAACTAACAGATGTGATTTGACATGTTGGTATTGCTTCTTTTATGTAAAGAAAGGCCTTGAAGG
>SCUP01000024.1 GCA_004297665.1 Nitrosarchaeum sp.
GCAGGTTTAGTTGTAACCGAGTTTACTAGTATTCATAGTATAATTGCAAAAGAACAACAACTAAAAGAAAACAAGAAAACTATTCAAGAATTTTTAGAATATTCTGAAAAAGAGAGACCTCTTTCAGTTCAATTGTTTGGCTCTGATCTTTTAGCATTAGAAAAAGCTGCAAAGATAGTAGAGCCATTTTTTGATATTATTGATTACAATATGGGCTGTCCGGCACCGCATATAACACAACAAATGGCTGGAGGAGCACTTTTACAAGAAGTTAATCTCACCAAACAAATTTTTAGCACTCTAGTTAATGCAGTAAAAAAACCAGTTACTCTGAAGATTCGTTCAGGAGTTACTGATGCAAGTCGTTATCTTTTCAAAGAAATTGCACAAATTGCAGAAAATGAGGGAATCCAAATGATTACACTTCATCCAAGAACCGTGACTCAAGGATATTCAGGTAACGCTGATTGGAAAATGATCAAAGAACTCAAAGAAATTTCTAATATTCCTATAGTGGGTAATGGCGATATAACAACTCCTGAAGATGCTAAAACAATGCTTGATCAAACTGGCTGTGATTATGTTATGATCGGTAGAGGTGCAATGGGAAATCCGTTTTTATTTGAACAAATTAATGATTATCTAAAAACTGGAACTTATAAACAATATTCATTAAAAGATAAACTGGATTCGTTTTTTGAATACCTTTGTCTTACCACCAAATACAACATAAAATTTTCAAACATTAAAGGTCAGGCAATGAGGTTTACCAAAGGAATGACAGGTGGTACAAAACTACGACCAAAAATATCTTCATCAAAAAATATCACAGAACTTGAAAAAATTATGAATGATGCATATGTTCTATCTTAGATAATTTTAGATATTTTATTACAATCTATTTACAACTTTGAGCTAATTTTTATAATGACTATACAATTATTCATTTTCTCTTTCTTTTAGTGGTTAATATTTAAGTAAATTTAATTATTCTTATATATTTTAAGATGATATTAAAAATATGAAAACTGGAGATGCATGATAAATTGGCAACAGCATATGTTCTCATAAATTGTGATCTAGGTTCTGAGGAATCAGTAATTTCAGAATTAAAATCCATAGAAGGGGTTACGGAAGTACATGGCATATTTGGTGCCTATGATATATTAGCAAAGGTGGAATCAAAACAAGTTGAAACATTACGTGAAACTATAACCTGGAAGATTAGAAAAATATCGAAAATCAGATCAACACTAACTTTAATGGGAATAGAAGGACAACAATAGTAGGAGTCTGTTAGTTGACAAAAGCATATGTTCTCATAAATTGTGATTTAGGTTCTGAAAAAAGTGTAATTTCATCACTAAAAACAGTTGACAATGTTACAGAAGTACATGGCACACTTGGTCTTTATGATATTATTGCAAAAATAGAATCAGATTCTGATGAACAAATTCAAAAAACTGTCACACATGTAATCCGTAAGATGTCTAAAATACATTCTACCGTAACTCTTACTCGCTCAGAAGGTAAAGAGCTATTTCAAACATCTGAAAAACTCATTGGTTCTATGCTTGGTAAAAACAACGTTCAAGCATACGTTGTTATTCATAGTGATAAAGGAGAAGAATACAATGTTTTAAAAAATCTTAGTCATATTCCTGAAGTAAAAGAAGCTGATGTGGTGTTTGGATACTATGATGTTATTTGTAAAGTTGAAACATCCGATTATAAAATATTGGAAAATATAATTACCAAGGCTATTAGGAAATTACCTCATGTTAGAACTACTATGACATTAAATGTTATAGTAGAGCAAGAATCTTAACATTTTGCAATTTTTATAACATTGAAGTAGCATTTTTCACACAGTTCAAGTTTATCATATGCTCTTGTTTTCGTTTTCTTAAGACAAATACTACAAACTGTAACACAATTATCACAAAAAATAACTGGAATCTCTAATCCTCTTTCAAAAATTGTAGTGGATAAAATATTTCTATTGTTGTGATTACAACCAAAGATGTATCTTGTTTTTATTGCCACATTAATAATTTCATATCGTGATTTATTACTTGATTCTATTTTTCTCAAAAATTTGTTTAATTTTGAATCAAAATCTAAATAAATTTATGGTTATGTTGCTTTGTATCGGTTCTGATTTTTTATCATTTTAGTAATTATTTTCCAAAAATTCATAGTAGATAGGCATGATATGAAATTCATCTGAGAATTTTTAGAAACAATAATCATTCGCTTTTATACTTAGATTGTAATAACTGATTATCCCTTCAACAAACATGTCCCCCAAAGGGATACTCACTGAGAGGAACCATTGTTATCCTCTCAGTTGATCACATTATTTTCTGACACATTGTATTTTTGCAAATTACAACTATTGATTTTAGAGTTATTACAAATACAATTCTAAAAATATAGTAAACTAGTCACTTGAAATCTCATTTTTCATACTATTAAAATTATTATCCTTTGTTAATCATGTTGTAGTTTTGATTAAAAGAAAATAATTAGAGGGCTTCCGAACCTCTTTTCTTTGATGCAATATTTAGAACATCATCAACTGTAGATACAACAATTATTCCATCTCCGGCTTTTCCTGAAAATACTGCATCAGAAATTGTATTGATCACTGCTTCTACTTTTGAATCCTCTACAATTGTACTAACAGTTGCAACTTTATTGAATTCTGCGACAAAAGTACCTGTTCCTCTTCCTCCTCTCATGGTTTGCCTCTGACCTGAACCCCTACCATTTCCTTCTAATATGGTAAATCCCCCAACCATATTCTTGATAGCATCAGAAACTAGACCTGTTTTATCGATTTGAATAGTTGCCTCAATTCGTTTCATTTGTGTCCCTAAATTTCTATTATTTAAAAAAGATTACATGTTTTTATTCAAATTTTATGATACGGTAAGATCCATTGGTTATATTATTATCCTCTGACCTTTTTAGTACACAAAAAAAGTTGAATCATGAAAAGTGATGAGAAAAGATCACATCGACTTAACTATCTTCTAAAATATTATTTGAGTAATCCAAAAGAATATGATCTATATCAAAAAGTAAAACAGATGGGTGTATCTGATGTTACTGCAAAAGATTACATTCGAACAGTAATAATTCAAGCTCAAAAAATTTACTCTAGATAATTAT
>SCUP01000195.1 GCA_004297665.1 Nitrosarchaeum sp.
TGTTTGAAATTCCATTTGCTACTTTGTTAAATAATCCAAAATCTTTTCTTTTTGTTGCCTTAATAACACATTTTTCAGGACCTAGTCCTGCTTTTCTTGCTTCTGCAACATCTCTAAGAATCATAGCTGATGCTGCTTCAGCATCAAGGGAAAATTTGTATTTGTTTTGGAATTTCAGTGCTGGCCATAACGCAGATAAAATTAACGCCATTCCAAAAATATACAAATTATAATCTGGTATTAATTTTAGAAAAATTATTGATGTCGCTACAATAATTCCTGGAATTCCAAACATTGTGATTTTTTTCAAATCCATTTCTTCTATCTTTGACTTGTTTGTTGATTTTGCAAGAAACAAAAATAATCCTGAGACTAATGGAGGCATAATAATTACCAAGTAAAGAGGATCAATCTCAGTTTTTAACGGTGATGTACCCATACCTCCTGTTGTGGTTGCAGTAATTATGATGTATACTGCTAAAATGACAATTTGCATTGTCATGTATGTATCTACAAGTGCTTTGACTTGTTCAACTAATCCTTTTTGAGCACTTTCATAAAGATCAAAAGCGCTATTCATTTTAGTTTTAAGATAATTTACTACGTCTCCACCACTTTGAATTGCTGATACGTAACCACTGAGAAACTCTCCAAAATTGGATGGTCCTTTCTCTTTTACCTCTGTCATAACAGTTAATGGATCCATGCCTAACATGTCTATTTTTTTTAAAATTTTCATAGCTTCTTTTTTGACATTTGGTAAAAGTTCCATATCTTTGATTTTAATAAAAATTGAATATGGCCCAAATCCACTTGTTGCAAGCAACGTAACTATTGTAATAAAAAAAGGCAGCTCTGAATCTATTTTTTTATTTAATTTTTTCTGCTTGTCTTTTTGTTCAGCATTTTTTAAAAAAGACATCTATCCACCATATTCAATTTTTTTTATCAGTGTTTCTGGATCTCTATAGTATTTTCCAATATTCTCTGCAACTTTAGCATAACTTCTAATTCCTCGTTGTAGCAACCATTTTAAAACAATCTTTCTTTTTTCATACTCATCAAATATCTGCTCCATATTCCTTCCTGTTTGTTCCGCAATTCTATGTAGCATTACACTGTCTTCTAATCGTGCATCAAAGTAATCTGATTTTGGATCCCATTTGAATGCTAAATGATATGAATCTACGGTGTTAATCTCTTGAACAGAGATTGCTTTTCTAGTGCTTTTCCCATCCTGTCCTTTTACTCTTCTAATTACTATGGCACAATTCATCAAGGATAGATAGGATGGTGGAATGTCCATTGGTTTTTGTTGTAATCTTTTACCTGCAGATTCTAAACTATCTGCGTGCATTGTACAGAGACCACCGTGTCCTGTTGCCATGGCTTGAAACATTACATATGCTTCTGAGCCTCTAATTTCTCCCACTACAATATAATCCGGTCTGTGTCTTACTCCTGATTTTATAAGATCATATAATCCAATTTCTCCTTCACCACTGGGACCAAATCCTGTTCTGGCAACTAGACTAAACCAATTTTCATGTTTGATATTAATTTCTGCCACATCTTCGACAGAAAATATTTTGTAATCTGGATTAACTAGTCCTGTTATTGCATTTAGGATTGTAGTTTTTCCACTGCCGGTGGAACCAATGACCATAATTGACATTTTTGCCTCCATTAATATCCACAAATATGCTGCAACATCTACACTGATAGTTCCAAATGATATTAAATCAACAACTGAATATGGATCTTGTTTGAATTTTCTTATTGTAAAACTTGTTCCTTTTGGGGTGACTTCTTTTTGGTATAGTACTGAGATTCTATGATTCCCCTCCAACGCCAAATCTGAAATAGGATATGCTGAACTGATGTGTTTTCCTGCTCTGAATACTATCCTAGATACAAATGAATTGAGTTTTTCATCTTCAAATTTTATATTACATGGAATGCTGTCGTATTTTCTATGCCATACATAGATTGGGGCTTCTATGCCACTACAACTAACATCTTCTATGTTTGGATCATGCATAAGTGAGTCGATTAATCCAAAACCTGCAATATC
>SCUP01000196.1 GCA_004297665.1 Nitrosarchaeum sp.
TGGTCTAAGAAATGTTTCAACTCTTCCAACCTGACCTGCCCAAGATCTGTTAAACCATTCTTGTGGTCTACTGATAGCTGCTCTATATTTGAAATTCCATTGATCTTTTCCTCTAGCTATGCTGTCATTTTCTAATTCTGTCAGTAATTCTTTGTAACTTAGCTCATCAACATAACTTGCACCCTGTAAAACAATAATCTCTCTTTTATCTCCAATATCATGTAGGTGCTGTGCAAAACTTACAAACGGTGCAAGACCTGTTCCTCCACCAATACAAACAATTCGTCTGTTGTCTTTTTCTCCATTTGGAAGTGTCTCATTTATCAAAAGCGCTCTACCTGTAGGTTTTAACCATAAAATTTCGTCACCTTCTTTTGCATTAAATAACTGTGTAGTCAATCTGCCTGGAAGTGGCTTTCTAACCCATCTAATTACAAGCTCAACATACTTTCTATTTTCAGGATGTGATGCAATTGAGTATGCTCTTCTGACAATTTTTCCACCTTCAAGAGGATTTGGTAATCCTAATGTGATAAATTGACCAGGTTGATAATCTGGAACCGGACTGTCTTTTGGTACCAATCTAATAATTACAAGATCTTCTTTGAGTAACTGAACATATGTGATAGTTGCTTTGTTATCTACTACCATAACGTTACATCCATCCTAATTATGGTTAAATATCTTGTGTTAGATTATGCTAGTTTTTTTTCTTTAACCGCTAAACGTTAATAACCAATTTGAAAAACGTTATTCGATCAGTTTACTGATTATTGGGCCGATCGTCTAGTCTGGTAGGATGGGTGCATGGCATGCATCAGATCGAGGGTTCAAATCCCTTTCGGTCCACTTTTCTCTTTATATTATCAAGTAGTCTATCTAGTTCAGAATCTTTTTCCTTAGAAATTTCTTTAATTTCATCTTCGGTTAGTGAATATCCAAGATCAATAATTGCTTGTAGTGCACTTTTTTTAACTTCCAAATTAGAATCAAACAGACAATTGCAAATTTCTTTTTTTGCTTCTTTTGCTTTGAGATGACCTAATGCTCCCAATGCACATGATCTTACCATAGAGCTTTGATCATATGTGAGCTTGATGATTTCAGGTATTGCACTAGAGTCATTTCTATTTGATAATACCAAAGCTGCATATCCTCTGATGTTTTTATTTTGAGAACCTAAACTGTTTATCAATAAATCTGAAATTTTATTTTCATTTAATATCAGTGAGCTAAACGCTTCTCCCCTCACTTTGATATCATCATCATCTAATTTTGAAATTATTTTTTGTATGATTTCTATATTATCTGTAAAAGAAAGAGATTCAAGAATTTTGATTTTTTCTTCACTAGTACCTGAATCTAAAATTTCTTTGATATTTTTCAAGTTATTCATTAAAATCACCAGATCTAGTTAATAACGGTTCAATATTTTTCATAAAATTTTATCTAGAATCAAAAAATCTCTTTTAGCTTTAAATTATCGTTAAATACCGAATTTCTTATGTCAAACGAATCCAGAAACACCATATTCATTGGTAAGAAACCATTGATGGCATATGTAACATCAACGCTAATTCAATTGGCAAACTTACCAGCCGTCTACATCAAAGCTAGAGGTCTAAGCATCGGTCGTGCTGTGGATGTAGCTCAAATCATTGCAAGAAAAACAGAAAATGCTGGATACTCTATTGGAGAAATAAAAATAGGCTCCGAATCATTAGAGTCACAAGACGGTAGAACCAGAAACGTTTCAACAATAGAAATTGAAGTAAAGAGAAACAGTTGATAACTGTACTTTACTTGAAATTTTTTATTTTATTCTCTTTTTGAAAAACCATACTTCTTTTCTAATTTTTGGAACTTGGGCAGTTCTACAAGATCATTGAATTGATCAAAATTTACAACTTTTTGTTTAAACTTTGCAGTTGTTCCTGTCTTCTTTAATTCTTTTAAGATATTCATTGTTGCAAAAGTATTGGCAAACAATACTGAAAGTGGGTATAGAATTATTTTAAATCCTAATCTATGTAATGTTTCTGCTGAGCTAATTGGAGTTGCACCTCCCTCGATCATGTTTGCAACAAGTGGTGCATTAATTGACTTTCCAATTATTTTCATTTCTTCTAATGATCTTGGCGCTTCAATAAATACCGCATCTGCACCAGTTTTTTTATTTTGTATTCCACGTTCTATTGCAGCATCTAATCCCTCGGTTGCCCTTGCATCAGTTCTTGCAACAATTATGAAATTTTTACTTTGTCTTGCATCTACTGCAGCACCCAATTTCTCTGTGTATTCTTCTTGTGTTATGACTTCTTTTCCCTTCATATGTCCACATCTTTT
>SCUP01000197.1 GCA_004297665.1 Nitrosarchaeum sp.
CACCGGAATTATTTATAATAATTGGACCTAATCACTGGGGAATTGGAAGTAGTGTTGCAACAATGAAAGATTGCAAATGGAATACGCCGTTGGGAGATGTGGAAGTAGATTCAGAAGCAGCAGAAGAAATTTCTCACATATCAGAAATAATTGATGTGGATTATTTTTCGCATACACGAGAACACAGTTTGGAGGTGCAAATACCCATAATACAAGAAATGTATTCAAATTTCAAAATCTTACCAATATCTATGATTAATCAAAATAAAGATGCCGCTAAAGACATAGGACTGGCAATTGTAAAAATTGCAGAAAAAAAGAAAGTTATGATTGTTGGTTCTTCGGATTTTACTCATTACGAACAAAATGAATTTGCCCATAAACAGGATATGGCTTTAATTGAGCCAATATTGAGATTAGATGTAAAAAAATTTTATGAGGTTTTAGAAGATAAAAATGTAAGTGCTTGTGGTTATGGAGCAATTGCAGCCACCATGATAGCATGTAAAGAATTAGGGGCTACAAAAGGAGAATTGCTCAAATATGCTACAAGTGGAGACATCACAGGAGATACGAGCTCAGTTGTCGGGTATGGATCAATAGTGTTCACTTGAAATCTAACGCTTCTGCACCTGGAAAGATAATTCTTTTTGGGGAGCATTTTGTAGTTTATGGAGTAAAAGCAATACTATGTGCAATAAATAAACGAGTCACAGTAAGTGCTAGCAAAATACATGAAAATACAATTTCAATTAAATCAAACATAGGAGATTTGAACATGCCACCAAATAAACCAATTACAGAAATTAAATCGCCATTAAAACCATTTTATTTTTTAGCAAATAAAATGATAGAAAAACATAATCAAAACACAGGAATAGAAATACTAGTTCGATCAGAGATTCCTTTGGGAGTGGGTTTAGGTTCTTCTTCTGCTTGTTGTGTTGCAGGTGCAGCAGCCATCTCAAGGTTATTTTCTGAAACATCAAAAAAAGAGATCCTAGAGTTGGCAATAGATGCTGAAAGAACTATTTTTCAAAATACGTCTGGTGCAGATTGTACCGTGTGTACTTTTGGAGGCATTATGGAATATGATAAAAAAAATGGATTCTCAAAAATAAATTCAGAACCTAATTTCCATTTGGTAATTGCAAATTCAGAAATAGAACATTCTACAGAAACAATAGTTGCAAACGTAAAGCAATTCAAAGAGAAAAATGAGGAAAAATTTTCTAATCTATGTAAAGAAGAATCAGAGCTGATCAATAATGTTCTAGTTCTTTTGAGGAATAATGATTTATCAGGTCTTGGTAAAAATATGTTAAAAAATCAAGAATATTTGGAAACAATAGGCATATCTAATGAAAAATTACGTGTAATGATTGAGTTGGCCCAAGAATCTTCATTTGGAGCAAAAATAACTGGTGCAGGTGGAGGTGGATGTATTATTGCATTAACTGATGAATCAAATTTAGAAAATGTGATTGAGCAATTTAAAAAGAAAAACTATGAGTGTTTTTCTGCAAAAATTGACTTCAAAGGATTGGATACTTTTTAATGGAATGAATATTTGGGGACAGCATGATTCTAATAAAATTAGGCGGTTCAATTATCACCAATAAGGAAAAACCATTATCCCCAAGGAAAAAAACAATAGAAAATATTGTCAAACATTTAAAAAAAATAGATGAACCTCTTGTAATTGTTCATGGGGGAGGTTCTTTTGGACATTATTGGTCTGTAAAATATGATATGCATACAAAACCAACGAAATATAATACACATGGAGTGTCTATTATTAAAAATTCAATGATTGAATTAAATAAAATCATTTTAGACATATTTTTAAAAAATAAATTAAACCCATATTGTCTTCCACCCACAGATTTTATGTCAGGCAATAAACCCATTACAAACAAAATAAAAGAAATTGAAAAAATTGCAAATGCAGGACTAATTCCAATTACTTTTGGAGATGCGCTTTGGTATGGTCATAAAAAAACATACATTTTATCAGGTGATAAAATTATGACACATCTTTCAAAAATTCTAAAACCAAGATTATGTATTTTTGCTCTAAATGAAGATGGGCTATACTCTGATCTAAAATCAAAAAAATTAATTCGTGAGTTAAAAGGAGAAAATCCAATTATTTCAAAAAACAACATGGATGTTACAGGAGGCATGACAAGGAAAGTTGAAGAAGCAACAAATATTTCAAAGATGGGGATGAATGTGTTTTTTGTAAATGGTAACAAACCTGAAAGAATTGTGAAAGCGATTAAAAATAGGAAATTTGAAGGAACAGTGTTTAGAGGAAAAAGAAATGGGTGAAGAATATCTTGTTTTAGTTGATAAAGATGACAATCCGATTGGAACAGAAGAAAAAGTAAAGTGTCATTTACCAAATGGCAAACTACACAGAGCATTTACAGCATTACTATTTGATAAAAATGGAAGATTGGTTCTGACTAGAAGAGCTAAAGAAAAAATGCTATGGCCTGGAGATTGGGATGGAACTGTAGCTAGCCACCCAAGAAAACCTGAAACATATGTCTCGTCAGCAGAAAGAAGGATGCCAGAAGAATTAGGCATCACCTGTAAGTTAGATTATTTGTTCAAATTTGAGTATCATGTTCCATACAAAGACATAGGCTCAGAAAACGAAATTTGTGGTACGCTTGTTGGAATAGTAAATGATTCAATTCAATTTAAGGTAGTTGAAGATGAAATAGATAAAATAAAATGGATCTCAGCAAACGAACTGCTTTCTGAATTAAAAAACAACCCGAAAATATATTGTCCTTGGATGTTAATTGCATTAGAATTACTAGATAAATCAGAAAAATCAATGTTAGAAAAATATGAAGATATTTTATCATTATGGATTAATTCAGAATTACAAAAAGAATTGCAAAAAGCAATTAGAGTTCATCTTCCAGATAATAAATGGAGATTAGTAAAATGAAAAAAACAAAAACAATTGAAAAAAATGCAAGAATTGTCAATAAATATCTAAATTCCAAACTAAAAGGAAATCCCAAAATGCTTTATGATGCAGCAGCACATTTGATTATTCATGGCGGAAAAAGACTCAGA
>SCUP01000198.1 GCA_004297665.1 Nitrosarchaeum sp.
AGTGGCTTTTCTTATACGTAACTTCCAACCAATTCTTTCAGTTATTTCAGCATGGTTGAATTCTTTTGCATCTCTTTGTAGTAACCAAGGTCTTTTAGCTTCAATTGAAACTTCGCCTGTTGCAGTATCAAAGAACACTCCCTGAAAATTTGCGTCTTTTGGAATACATTCTGCTAGAATCTTTCTTGCCTCTTCTTCTGATTTTCTAATAGATTCATCAGTTCTAACAACAATTCTTTTTTTTATTATATTAACAAGATTCGAAATTGTTTCGTTGTTTTCCATTAGATAACGTGGTGCATTTGTATACAGAGCAATTCTTGGTCCTTCGTATTCTATTTTTGTTACTTTAGCTTCTTTGGGTATACTTTGCAGTATGGTGGCCATCATGTTTTGGCTAGGAGGTAATTCTTTTTGTTGCTGTTTTCTTTGCATTAAATCACTAAAGTTCGATGATTGATTTCTTTTGTTCATCGGTCAATAGACGGAATCCGTCTTTATCCATTACAGCGATGTTAATTCCATCGCCAGTACCAATGTTTCTAACTATTGCGGCTTTTACTGCTCTTAGAGCTATTTTTTTTGCTTCTTCTATTGTTAGATCAGATCTATATTCTTCTTCTAACAAACCATATGCGACAGGAGAACCGCTACCTGTTGTCACATAAGATTTTTCTTCAACTGAACCAAACATGTCGATATTAAATAATGCAGGTCCATTTGCATCATAACCACCAACAAGAATATCTGCCATAAACGGATAACCACGATTTTGATGAAATATGAGAGAACAAAGTCTAGCTAGTGAATGAATTGAAATTGGTTCTTGTTTTTCAACTCTATGAAGATTTGAATGATAACGAAGGATATCTACTATGTTCTGAGCATCAGCTACTCCACCAGCTAAAGTCAAGCCTGCGTGTTCATCAATTTTTTGAATTTTCATAGTGTTATTGTTTGCAATAAAATATCCAGCACTAGCTCTCATATCGGCACATAATACGATACCGTCTTTAGCCTTGATACCTACAGTGGTAGTCCCATGCAGAATTTTTTCTTCAACGTTATTTGACAAAATACACCTATTAGAGATAATAAGAAATGCATGACACCCTTTTAAATAACTTTTTGTTCTGTTGAAATGATAAATAATGACAAAAAATCATGATCGCATGCAGTCGCATACGATGGAATTACCTAGGCTCATTGAGATTGGGGAGAAAAATATAGGTGATTTTGGAAAATTTGTAAATTCACTCAGTAAACCTAAAAGAATTTCGCTGATCAGCGGAACAAATGTAAAGAAGATCATTAAGAAAAAAATTGAGGATTCACTAAAATCTAACAAAATAAAATTTGTTTGGCATACATCTAGTGACAATACAATTACAGCTATTAATCAAATTCAAAAAGATGTAAAAAAAGATCAAAGTGATTTGATTGCAGGTATTGGAGGAGGTCGCTCTGTAGATACGGCTAAAATGATCGCATACAATCTTAGTAAGCCATTTGTGAGTATGCCAACAGCTGCATCACATGATGGAATGGCAAGTCCATTTGTTTCTGTGGTCAGTGATAAACCACATTCGATTGTTGCATCCGCACCGTTAGGAGTCTTTGTAGATATTGATATTATACGTAAAGCTCCTGCCAAACTTTTAGCAAGTGGTTGTGGAGATCTTATTGCAAATATCATAGCAGTTAAAGATTGGCAGTTAGGACATGAAAAAACTGGGGAATATTATGGTAGATATTCTGCAGATTTGGCATTGATGAGTGCAAAAATAGTTATGGAAAATTCAAGTTATTATGCCAAGAATGGACTTGATGCAAGGATAATTGTTGAAGCATTGATTAGTGCAGGGGTTGCATCATGTATTGCGGGTAGTAGTAGACCATGTTCAGGGGCAGAGCATCTTTTTTCTCATGCTTTAGATAAGATTGCACCAGAAAAAGGACTTCATGGAGAAAAATGTGGTATTGGATCTATCATGATGGCCAAGTTACAAGGTCAGGATTGGAAAAAGATTGCAAAAACTTTGAAAGATGTTGGTGCACCTACTTCAGCTAAACAAGTTGGATTAAAATCAGATGAAGTTGTTACTGCTCTTATGATTGCACAAGAACTGAGACCTGAAAGATATACTATTTTAAAAGAAATTGATATGACAGAAAGAAAAGCATTGAATCTTGCAAAGACTACAAACGTAATTTGACTTAGGCTGTTTTTGGTTCAGGTGTTTTTTCTTCTTTTGTTTCAGTTTTCTTTGTCTGATTTTGTTTATTTAGATGTGTTTCAATAAAGTTGACTTTCTCCAAAGATGGAACAAACTTGAAAATATCTAATTGAATAAAATGCTTCATTATTTGAAGTCCATCTGCTCTCAATATCTCTTCTGGAATTGTAATGTTTACTTCTTTGTCCTTTAATTCAAATGTAATTTTAGAATCTTCTAATGGTAATCTATTTTTTAGAATTCCATCTACTTTATCATGTGGAGAATCAAGTGATTTTACTACATTAACATCATAAAGAATTGTCTTACCTGCATATCTGTGGTTGTAATCAATTTGGACTCTGCCTGAACCAATAAATCTTATTATTCCTCTTTTGTTATCAACCTCAATTGTATCTCCTACAGAAACTTTTTCTGCATCTTCACCAAGTTTTCTAATAGGAATCATTCTAACTTTACCAGAATCTCTTTCACCAAATCCTTTGTCTGGCGTAACTTCAACTGTAAGTTTGTTTCCAACTGTTGTTTTAGCGAGTGCTTCATCTAATCCTTTGAGAACAGGATAAGATACTTCACCAATTGAAACAAGTTTTGGTTGATATTTTACATTTGGTTCATGAATAGAATGTTTTTTTGCATCTTCTTCAATAGTGGTATCAAAAATCTCTTCACTGTCTTTAACTTTAGCAGTATAATCTATTAGTATCAATGAACCTTTATTGAAAGTCAATGTGATCGGTCTCGAATTTCCTTATATTAAGTTAACATGGAATTATAGAGCTTTGAGTTTTTCTTCTGCTGTTTTGAGACCTGCTTGAGCATCTGTATCATATCCCATCATAGCTAATGTTGATGAAATTGCAGAAACTGTTCTCATTACATGATATTTGTTAACTTCACCCATGCATCCAACTCTGAATACTTTACCTTTAAGATTTCCAAATCCTCCAGCAACTAATACTTTGAATTTTTCAGCTAGTGTATTTCTGAAAGTTTTGTCTTCTAAACCATCCAAGTAGTTTAATGCAATAATTGAGATTGAACGATCTTCTTTTTTTGCAAATGGTGTAAGACCAATTGCACTTAAACTAGAATATAGAGCATCAGAACAAACCTTATGGCGTTTGAATACATTTTCAAGTCCTTCTTCTAACATAATGGTTAATGCTTCTCTGTATGCATAAAGTAAAGGCAATGC